>WFXU01000012.1 GCA_015490455.1 Hyphomicrobiales bacterium | reverse complement strand
CGATGCAGACCTTCCAAGATGGCAAAGAGCTTGCACAATCAAAAAATATTGGTGATATGCAAGAATTATCTGGCCGCGCGCTACAAAAAACGCTAGCTGTCAGATAATTCACAACCGTCAGATCAAATCATGACTTTTACATTTTTAGGAGGTTGACACTACCCCCGTTTCCCGCCTTCTGACTTCCGATTTCTGCACAAAGACAAAATATCAACATATTGACAAAAATTCTCCACAGGGGGTCAAATTCTTCAGACAAAATTTGAGAATAATTCTACACTGATAAAATTCTGGCCTAAATTATGGCTCAACCTTAATAGTTTCCGACCAGTATAATAGCCAAAAAATAATGATTCAGGAATAATTTTATTTAATTTTTTTAAGTTAAATCAGACTGTTCCGGCAAAAACAGTACAAAGGAAATTAGAAAAGTGGAAATATTTGAACAAATGTAAACCAGGCCTTTTACTATTTATTTAGGTCTAAAATTATTCGCTTTTTAATGTCATAAATAATTAAGCAAACCCAAAATTAAAACAATAAAGGAGGATTTTATTGGTTATTTTGGCGAAACCGATTTCGAAAAAATATTAAAAACCATTGACGAAACCGATTTCGGGTACTTATATGGGAATATAGGAGGGCAAATATGCCAAAAGAGCGCAAAAAAATGTCGATAAATAAAAATCGCTCCCGTAGCGGCAAAGTCAGAATTCAAGATCTTGCTAATCATTTGAATTTGACTAAGGGGACTGTTTCACGCGCGCTCAATCAATATCCAGACATATCAAAAGAAACCCAAGAAAGAGTAGCCCTCGCCGCCGCCCAATTAGGTTATCGGCCATCAAGCCATGCACAGGCAATTAGAACTGGCTTAGTAAAATCTATCGGTCTTGTTCTAAATGTTGAAGGTGTCAATGCCCATAAACCCTTTTTATCGGAATTTCTAGACGGTATTTCGCGCCGACTTGGTGAAGATGACTGGACATTGGTTGTTGCCACAGCCCATTCTGAAGAACATAGCTTAAAGGTTCATTCAAGACTTGTTGCAGAACAAAAGGTAGATGGCTTTATAATACCGCGAACCAAAATTAACGATGCACGTGTTGAACTATTAAAATGCAAAAATATGCCCTTTGTCCTTTATGGTCGCATTAAAGATGCGACCAATTGTGCCTGGTTTGACATTGCCGGCGAGAGGGCAATGGAGCGAGCTGTTGCGCGCTTGGTTAATTTTTCTCATCAACATATCGCCTATATCGGAGGTGATGCTGATAATAATTTTGAAAAATTACGCCGGCAAGGATATTTGCAAGGTTTGGCCAATTCAAACCTAAAAATAGACGAAAATCTTATTATTGAGGGGGCGATGACTAAAGAGCAAGGCTTTCGGGCAGCGCGAAAATTATTAACATTGCCCTCTCCGCCCACCGCGATAATTTGTGCGCTTGATCAAGTAGCATTGGGGGCATATAGAGCGGCAGAATCGCTAGGTTTGTTTATCGGTCGGGATATTTCAGTAATTGGGTATGACGGCATTCCCGAAGGAGCTTATGCCACTCCGCCTCTCACAAGTTTTGCGGTGGATTCTCAACAGGCAGGCAGGCGGCTGGCTGACATAATTTTACGACTTATTCGCGGTGCGGATGCAAATGATTTTTGCGAATTGGAGGATGCACGTTTGATTGAACGCCAATCAGATGGACCACGAACCAAATCGCCAAAAGAAATCTCTGCAATGGTTGCAAAGATAAAAGAAAATGGTTAAGGGAGAACATAATGACCAAATCAAAAACTTTCAGGCTTGAAAGCCTGTTAATAGGGGCATCGCTGACATTCATCATGTCGGCATTTGCAGCAAATGCGCAAAATTTGCGCTTTTGGACTATGGAAACTCAACCCGACAGATTAGCCAAACAACAACAGATGGCCGCTGATTTTGAAGCCTCAACTGGCATCGCTGTTGAGGTAAAATTCCTGTAGAAGAATCAGATCTTGGCACTCGGGTAACAGCTGCTTTTGCCGCTGGAGACCTTCCAGATATAATTTATCACCCATTACAATATGCTCTACCGTGGGCAGAGGCGGGTATTCTTGATAGCGATGCAGCGACTGATGTGATAAATTCACTGGGCGCAGCTACATTTTCATCGGGGGCATTGAGCATGGCAGCCGTTGATGAGGGATATGCTTCTGTTCCCGTTGATGGCTGGACACAAATGGTTGTTTATCGCAAAGACCTATTTGATGCTAATGGATTGGCTGCTCCAGATAGTTACGCTAATGTTTTGGCGGCCATTGAAAAATTACATAATCCGCCTGAAATCTATGGTTTTGTTGCGGCAACCAAAATTGATGAGGGCTTCATGTCTCAAGTTCTTGAGCATGTATTCCTTGCAAATGGCGTATCCCCAGTTGATGAAAATGGCTTTAAGCCTTTGGATGAAGAAACAACAACACAAGTTTTAGAATTTTATAAGGCAATTGCTAAAGCGTCTCCTCCGGGTGAATTATATTGGAAACAATCTCGCGAATTATATTTTGCTGGCAAAGCTGCAATGATTATATGGTCACCATTCATTCTTGATGAATTGGCCGGACTTCGCGATTCTGCGCCTCCAACTATAAATGATGATCCAACTTCTACAGCACTTGCTGCTGCTACTGGAATTGTTCAAAATTTTCAGGACCATCTAACCCTGATGGAGCTGCATGGGCTAATGTCAATTATTTTGGTATAACATCTGATGCAGATACTGACGCTGCTGAGAAATTTGTTGAATATTCAATGTCAGATGGCTATACGGCGACACTTTCTATTGCGCCTGAGGGTAAATTCCCTGTGCGTAAAGGAACAGCGGCAAACCCAAGCGCTTATCAAGATGCTTGGGCTAAATTGCCTGTAGGTGTTGATCGTAAAGCTCCTTTATCTAATCTTTATGCACAAGATATGATTGATGAAATTGTTGGCGGTCTATCCACTGCTAAACGTTGGGGTGTTTCTGAGGGGCAACTTGGATTAGCCTCCAAAATAGTTAATTCCCAAATCATTAATCGTTTAGTTCGTGAATATATAGACGGAGTGCGTGATGCAAGCGCAACCGTTAAAGCCTTGAATGAGGAATTGGCACAAATTAAGTAAGCCAATTTGCTTTAATGCTAATCGGGTCGGTGCCTTATTCATTGCTCCGGCCTGCACTAAATTTAACCATAGGCGTAACATGAACTCAAATAGTCCTCCAAATAATATTGGACCTTTGCAAAAGCGTGAAGCAAAGCTGGCATGGAGAATGTTGGCACCGACTATAATAAGTATTGCATTGGTGGTAATATTACCTCTTTTAGCAATTTTTTGGATCAGTTTTAAGCCAATTGGCCTAGCTGATTTACGCCCTCCCACTCCGAGCGCTTATGAACGTATTCGTGGCGATTTAACAAATGCTGGTGATAAAGCAATTCTTGAATATCGCTTAAGAAATTCATCACGAACCCATTCTATTTTAGATGTAAGCATGTCTGATATTATTCCATCTGGGCTTACTATTTTACAGCTAGATGAACGTTGCTCTTTAGATGGATCTAAATTGTCATGTAATTTAGGAGATTGGGAAGCAGGCTATAATGAAAAAATGCAAATGCCAGTTACGGCAAATCAAGTTTTTATAGACAGTAAGTTTAACTTAAATGAAACAAAGGCTAAGCTTAAAGGCAAAACTAGTTCAATTCTATTTAATTTCACCTTCACCTTTGATAATTTTATTTATCTTTTTGATGCTCGTGAATTTTGGGGAGTGATTGGTGTTACTATATTTTACGCAACCTTTGGAACTATTGGCGCTTTGGTTGTAGGCTTATTTGCCGCTATGCTATTAAACAGGAATTTTCGCGGTCAGGGTTTCTTACGTGGTCTGTTTTTATTCCCCTATGTCGCCCCCGTTATTGCTGTTGCCTTTACTTGGGTTACATTATTTGACCCTTTTTCAGGATCTGCCAACTCATTATTAATTCAGATGAAGGTAATTAGCGAACCGTTCAATTTTTTTGGTGAAAAGCCGCAGGCCTTAATTATGGTCACCCTATTTGAAGTCTGGCGTTATTTCCCAATGTCATTCTTATTTATTTTAGCGCGAATGCAAAGCATAAATAGCGATATATATGAAGCCGCTGACATGGATGGCGCATCACCATTTCAAAAATTTTACTATTTATCCCTACCGCAATTAATGGGAATTTTAAGCGTATTATTCCTACTTCGTTTCATTTGGACATTTAACAAATTTGACGATATTTTCTTGCTTACTGGGGGCAATGCTGGAACAAGAACACTAACCGTTAATGTTTATGAGCAAGCATTTGCAATTTCAAATATTGGTGCAGGGGCAGCAGTTGCGGTAGTTATTTTTATTATTTTGGTAATTTTCTCAATATTCTTCTTTAAGCTCTTATCAAAGGAGGAGGGATTGTGAGTTTTTTTCGCTTTGGATATATTCTTGGTTTAATTATTGGGGCTCTTTGGGGCGCTATAATTGTTATTGTAATTGCGATTAGTTTCTCACTTTTAACGGGTGAGCCTATTACCCCAAGTTTGACTGGAGCTATGCCAACTGGGGCAATAGTTGCTCTATTAGTAATATTAAGAAGACCCAATATTTCATTATTTTTTCAAACCATATTGATTGGTCTAATTAGTATAATTCTTCTTACATTATTCAGATTTGCTCAGCCGCTTGGAATTCCGCTTTGGCAAAATAGTTTAACACAAATATTAGGGTTGATATTTTTCGCATTTGCCTTAGTCTGGCCGCTTACAAAATTTTTTAATGAACTTCCAATTGGTAAATTAACTCGCCACGAATTTGAAGAGGCAATAATTCGTTTTTTAATGGGTTTTGGTTATTTATTCTTTATCTTAATTGTTGCAATCCCGTTTTTTATTATGGTGATGACCTCGCTTAAAAGTCAGCAAGCATTATTACTCAACCCATTAGATTATTCATTAGATATTAGCAGGGGTTGGGCATTATTTCGCTCTTATATTGAACTATTTAACGATTATAGTTTTGGCAATTATCTTATTAATTCATTTTTTGTTTCTATCATAACTGTGCTGGTTACCCTGCTATTTAGCGTTCCGGGCGCTTATGCCGTTGCTCGTTTGCGTTTTAAGGGGCAGGCAATAATGTCACGCTCTATTTTATTGATTTATATGGTTCCAATGATTGTTCTTGCCCTGCCTATTTATATTGCTTTTTCAATGGTTGGTTTAAGAAATTCAATATTTGGCATTTTGTTAATCTATCCAGTTACAACAATTCCTGTAGCTTTATATATGTTGCAAGGATATTTTCGTGGTTTGCCATTTGAAGTAGAAGAGGCAGGCTTAATGGATGGATTAACCCGACTAAAAGTAATTTGGCAAATAACTTTGCCGCTCAGCCTTCCAGCAATTGCCTCAGTCTCGCTTTATGTATTTATGATTGCCTGGAACGAATTGCTTTTGGCATTCATGCTATTGGATGATCCAAGTAAATTTACTCTTACTAGAGGAGTAGCAATGCTAAATTCTTCTGAAATTCCGCGTCAGCATTTAATGGCTGGGTCAGTAATTGCTACAATTCCAATTATGTTGATTTTTTTAGGGCTAGAAAGATTCATGACCAAAGGTCTAACAGCAGGTAGCGTAAAGGGATGAATAAGTCAGTGCAAAATTCCCTTAATAAACATGCCAAAAAATTATGCAGGACAATGATAGGGGCAATTATACCGTGCCAGCTATCACTCTTTATCCATATCAATGGAATTGGGATAGCGCCTTTGCAGCGTTGGGTTTTTCTACATTTGATATAAAGCGTGCATGGGTAGAGCTTAATACTCTTTTTTTGGCTCAGTGGGCAAACGGAATGGTGCCGCATATTATTTTTCACCAATCAGCTTCAACTTATTTCCCCGGTCCTGATATTTGGTTTACAAATAAAATTCCCCAAACATCTGGAATATCCCAGCCACCGGTTGCGGCAAGTTTTGCACGCATAATTTTTGAAAAAGATAAAGAATATGGGTTTGGACAACTAAAAAAACTTTTTCCAAAATTCATGGCTTCACATCGTTGGTTTTTTGAACATCGCAATGAAAATGGCATGATTGTTGTTAACCACCCCTGGGAGAGTGGACGAGATAATGCACCCGAATGGGACGAAGCAATGGGAAATATTGATATTAGTAATGTTGGCGAATATGTCCGCAATGATTTAATCTATATTGATCCTCACATGCGTCCACAACAACAAGATTATGATCGTTTCATGGCGATTGTATATTTTGCCCGAAATTGCGGTTGGAATGAAAAGGAAATGGCAGATAATGGTCCCTTTCGTGTTGCCAATCCGGGTGTGACATTTATTTTGTTGCGCGCAAATCGGGATCTATTAGCTATTGCTAAGGAATTAGGTGAGGATAGTTCTGAAATTGAAGAGTGGATTAAATCAATTGAAGGGGGCGCTAAACAATTATGGAATGCAAAAATAAATGCATATGATGCGATAAATATTCGCACAGGCAATTTTGCCAATAGCATTTCTGCCGCTTCATTTCTTTGTTGGTATGGAGGAATTGAAAATGAAAAAATGTTAGAAACTTTTGACCGCGTAACAAATGCCGTCAAATTTTCTGTTCCTAGCCATGACCCAAATTCGGCCAAATTTGAGCCTCTTCGCTATTGGCGTGGTCCTATTTGGGGGGTAGTTAATATGATGATTGGCATGGGTTTATCGCAAATGGGGCATAATAAACAAGCCAAAAAGGTGCATTCTGATACAGTAACATTAATTAGTAAATCAGGTTTTACAGAATATTTTGACCCGATTGAGGGCAATCCAGCGGGGGGCAAAAATTTCACATGGACGGCCGCAATTTGGCTTGCATGGGCTTCACCTTTTGCAACAGAATTTAAGGAGCTAAGCTATTAGTATGATTAAACTGAAAAATGTAGAAAAATGGTTTGGTAATGCTCAGGTTATCAGAGGTATTGACTTTACCATAAATGAAGGTGAATTTATTATTTTTGTTGGTCCTTCTGGTTGCGGTAAGTCTACTTTGTTGCGAATGATTGCGGGCTTAGAAGAAACCTCTAAGGGTAAAATTTTTATAGATGATAAAGATGTAACCGCCCAACCTCCAGCAAAAAGAGGGTTGGCTATGGTTTTTCAAACTTATGCGCTTTATCCACATATGAATGTGCGTGAGAATATGGGATTTGGCCTAAAAACGGCGGGGGTGCCCAAAGAAGAAATTGAAAATATGGTGAATGACGCTGCCAATATCCTAAAACTTGAAGACTATCTTGAACGCCGTCCCAAAGAGCTCTCAGGAGGACAGCGCCAACGTGTAGCCATTGGGCGCGCTATTGTGCGTAATCCGATTGCATTTTTATTTGATGAGCCATTATCAAATCTTGATGCAGCCTTAAGAGTTGAAATGCGCTATGAAATAGCAAAACTTAGCCAAACACTAAAATCAACCATGATTTATGTAACCCATGATCAGGTTGAAGCTATGACATTAGCGGATAGAATTGTTGTTCTTCAAGATGGTCTAATAGAGCAAATTGGCACACCAAGAGAACTATATGATAGTCCTATAAATCTATTTGTTGCACAATTTATCGGTAGTCCAAAAATGAATATCATAAACTGCACAGCCACTAATAGCACAATTAAATTAGCAGGCGGAAATAATATTGAGATAAAAGGAAAAGAGGCAGCCACAAAATTAGGCATTAGACCAGAGGCAATTAGTTTGACAACGGCAGATAAAGCTCATGTTGAGGGGGTTGTGGATATTGTTGAATATTTAGGTGCTGACACATATTTAATAATAGATTGCGCGCAATTAGGTAAAATTACTCTTCGCACCAGTGGCGAAACCACCCTAAGAACACAAGCACAAGTTGGTTTATCATTCGCATTAGACAAGTTGCATTTTTTTGATGGAAATGGAAAAGCCATATAAATGTGACCTCTCTGAAGAATTTTATTATTCAGAAATCAGAAGTCGGAAATCAAAAAAACTATCAGCAAATATAGTATGTGGTGGTTCACTTAATCATTCATCAAAAATCGCATAATTCATTTTGATGAGTTATTTTCCGAAAAAATAATCTCTAATTAATTTACCGATGGATCTCTCATTATATTCTAAAACTCTATCTCTATCTGTACTATCAAATATTGGTTGAAAATTCTTCTTGGAATCAGAAATATCTAAATCATAATTTGTTTTGCGCAAAGTTCTGACACCTGTCATGCCATCTTGGTGACTGATAGTACTCAAAATTGAGGATTTTTGCTCTTGTTGCGATAATACTACCATATCACCTTCAGAAAATTTTTCACTAGAACTTGGATGATTATGCCAAATAAGTTTTAATTTTGCTCCCAAAGTTTCCTGCATATTAAGCAATTCACCAAACTCTACATTAGTTTGACCAGCAGAAGTCACTAATATTGTTGGCGAGTAAGAAAATTTATATTCAGGATCATTATATTGGAATTTAAGCAGAGCAAACTCTTGGTCATGCGCTAAACTAGCTCCGGCACGCGTCAAATAATTTATCAGGCCAGTTCTATCAACTCTCGGATCAATAATCATTATAGATGGATTGCCAATCATTGATTTTGCTTTTTCAAATAATTCTTCTCTTGAAGTTGCAATCCCAATGAATCGTTTAGCGCTTTTATTTGTTACAAACCCAACTTCTTCCATTACAGATATATATAGGTTTAAGCGATTTAGTCTTTTAACTAGATACGCGTTTCTTCCTTTAGAAAATAAATCGCCCTCTTCTATTTTTGTTTTGCGATTATTAAATTTTTCTGACCCTTCTGGAATAAAATCAGGCACTGAATCACCCTTAAAAAAACTAGTGGCCTTTCCTACTGGCGTTACACTAGCCCCAATTGCAATCGCAGTCGGGGTTGATTTGGCAAGAGTTTCACCGATAAAATCGGCTCCCCTACCCTCTTCTTTTGCTTCTTCATATTGTTGTTTTAGTTCTTTTGCGCCAGTGGATATTTCATTAATCTTTTTTACACCAAAATCCCACACATCTTCAAAAGGTTTACTGAAATCATCTAATGTTTCCTGTCCATATTTTACTGTCGACTCATATGAATCCTCTATCCACCCCTTTGCACCATTAATTTTTGCTTTTCTATATTGTTCATCAACAATAAATCGTTCCACAGATGAGGCAAACTCGCCGCTTGCCCTGATAGTATCGCCAAACATTCTTGCTGACATATTTTGAAAACTAGACCCCATATCGTTTAGATCCGTCATGAATGAGGTTTCTATCCTGCGATATTCTGCCCTAACCACTCTATTTTCTGAAAAAGAAACTGCTTTCTTTTTATTTTCAATTTTCTGCATAAAGCCCTTTTGCCCTGCTTGCTCATCATTGGCAGGGCTGGCAATGAAACCAACTTTATTCACACTTAAATCTTGCATAAATCCATATTGCGTCAAAGCATATCACATATAGCCTTACGCAATATAATAAGAAACTGAATATTTATATCCGTAATAATTACTTAGAGCCGGTAAAGTCGGGTATTAGATTAAAGTTCAGCGAATAATATTTTTCCATTTTTTAGTGTAACTATTCTATCGGCTTGTTTCGCTAATTCATAATTATGGGTAGCGATTATAGCGCAGGCATTATTATTGCGCACTAAATCCATAAGAGCTCTAAAAACCAAATTTGCAATTTGTGGATCTAAATTGCCCGTTGGCTCATCTGCTAAGATAATTTTTGGATTATTTGCAGCGGCTCTGGCAATAGCAACTCTTTGTTGTTCTCCACCTGAAAGTTCGGCTGGTCGGTGGGTTGCGCGATTTTTAAGCCCCATAATTTCAAGTAAATAAAGCGATCTCTTTTCAGCCTGGCCTTTATCAATTCCAGCTATTAATTGGGGGATTATAATATTTTCCTGTGCAGAAAATTCTGGCAATAAATTATGGAACTGATAGACATAGCCAATATAATTGCGGCGCAATTTTGTGCGCTCCCTATCGCTTAATTTTGAGGCTCTTTGTGCGCATATTTCTATTTCTCCCCTTTGTGGTTTTTCCAGCAAACCGCCAATATGTAACAGGGTGGATTTTCCAGCACCTGAAGGCGCAACCAAAGAGACTATCTCACCTTTCTTAAGGGATAAATCAGCTCCCTCCAACACGTCTATTCTGGTCTTTCCTTCACCAAAATGGTGATATATATTCTTCATACTTAAATAAATATCACTCATAACGTAGCGCCTCTATCGGTTCATATTGCGCAGCACGCCAGGCAGGATAAATTGTTGCTAAAAAACTAAGCCCAAGCGCCATAAATATTATGATTATTACTTCACCAATATCCACCTTTGAAGGAAGAGTTGAAAGGAAAAAAACTTCGGGAGGAAAAAGCCTTATACCAATAATTTCAGATATCCAGGCACGAATAGATTCTGCATTTGCCGCTAGCAATAAGCCCAAAATAGAACCAATTACAGTGCCTAAAACACCAATTGAAGTGCCTACCATAATAAATATACGCATAATAGAAGCCCGCGTAGCCCCCATTGTTCTTAAAACGGCAATATCGCGCCCCTTATCCTTAACCAACATTACTAGTGAAGAAATAATATTAAACGCGGCAACAAGTACTATCATTGAGAGAATGACAAACATAACCACCCTTTCAACCTGCAAAGCAGAAAAGAAAGTTTCATTTCTCTGGCGCCAATCGGCTAAAATAAGCGGCCGGCTTATTTCCTGATAAATATTTTGCCTTACTTCGTCTAAATTATCCGGATCTTGAATAAATAATTCAATTCCCGTTGCAAAATATTTTCTTTCATAAGCTGCTTCAATTTCTTCATCGCTTGCTTCTAATCCGGGTGGTTCAACCCCATCTTTAAGCACATCTTCATATAGTCTAAAATATTTTTGCGCAGCTTTCATAGGTAAGAATACAAAAAAACTATCAAATTCAACCATGCCAAGATCAAATATAATATCCACCTTGTAAGAGCGAATTTGCGGAGTGGTGCCAAATGGTGTAACCATGCCATCTGGATTAATCAAACTAATTACATCACCGCGCACAACTCCTAATTTCATAGCCAAACGATAGCCAATTGCCGCCCTTTCACTATTATCCCACCCAGTCCAATCTCCTTGCTCAATACCATTTTTTAACATTGGCAATTTTTCAATTGAACTAAAATCCATACCGCGAACGCTAACTCCAGTTGAGCGACTTTTACTTGAAGCCAGCGCCTGCCCTTCTACAAAGGCAAAAGCCTTTGTAACACCATTTACATTTTCCAGCCTGAGAGCGATTTCTTCATAATCGGAAAATTTACTATCAACCGGATAGGCGATAAAATGCCCGTTCAAACCCAAAATTTTAGATAATAATTCCTCGCGAAACCCATTCATAACTGAAGTAACAACAATAAGTGTAGCCACACCTATGGCAATACCGGTTAGAGTAAGGGCTGATATGATTGAAATAAATCTATCGGCGCGCTTAGCGCGTAAATAGCGAAAAGCCAGCAATCTTTCAAAGCGCGAAAAGGGCCTATTTTTTTCTGAGGAAGATTTATCTGTCATTTATATTCTTTGATTGCTCAAACCTTATTCATTCTTAAAGGTTCAATTATACTGACAACTTTATTAATAATTTCGCTTAAACTGAACAGCTCACGCTCCGCCGTCTTTCTATTTTTTAATTCAACCTCATTATTTTTTATATTTTTTGGCCCCACTATAATTTGTAACGGAATGCCAATCAGATCAGCATTAGCAAATTTTGCCCCAGCACCCTTCTCGCTATCATCATAAAGAACGTCAATATTAGCATTTAATAATTGCTCGTAAATTTCCTCACATGCCTTATCGCAATCTTTATCACCCATTTTAAGATTAAGAATAATAAGTTCAAATGGAGCAACACTAACCGGCCAAATTATGCCATTTTCATCGTGATTGGCTTCAATTATTGCTGGAACTACACGCGTTAAGCCAATTCCGTAAGAGCCGGAATGAACCGCAACCTCTTCTCCCCTTTCATTAGTTAAAGTTGCTCCCATTGGTTTTGAATATTTATCGCCAAAATAAAATGTTTGCCCAACCTCAATGCCGCGCGCAAAAATTTGCTTTTCTTTGGGCACTTGCCTTTCAAATTCATCTTTATCAACAACATCTTCGGTCGCCGCAAATAAAGATGTCCAATCATTAACAATTGGTGCTAAATCAGCGTCAAAATCCGTATCTAGCGCAGGAATCGGCTTTTCTAACAAATCAGCATGGCAATAAACTTTACTTTCTCCTGTCTCGGCCAAAACTATAAATTCATGACTTAAATTGCCGCCAATTGGACCAGTCTCCGCCCTCATTGGAATTGCCGGAATGCCCAAACGGTAAAATGTTCTTAAATAGGCAACAAACATGCGATTATAAGAGGCAATGGCTGTTTTCTTATCCAGATCAAAAGAATAAGCATCTTTCATTAAAAATTCACGCGAGCGCATAGTGCCAAAGCGTGGTCTTATTTCATCACGAAACTTCCACTGAATATGATAAAGATTTAGCGGCAATTCCTTATATGATTTTACGCTTGCGCGAAATATATCGGTTATCATTTCTTCATTTGTCGGCCCATATACCATTTCACGCCCGCTTCTATCGCTAATACGCAACATTTCCTTGCCATAAGCATCATAGCGTCCGCTTTCGCGCCAGAGTTCCGCAGGCTGCAAAGTCGGCATTAATAATTCAATCGCCCCTGCCCTATTTTGCTCTTCCTCAATAATATTTTGCACTTTACGCAATATTTTATAGCCCAAAGGAAGCCACGAATAAGAGCCTGCTGATTGCTGTTTTATCATTGCTGCACGCAACATTAAACGGTGCGAAACTATCTCAGCTTCTTTTGGCGTTTCCTTTAAGGTCGGTAAAAAATATCTTGAAAGACGCATAAAATCTCCCTTAGTAAAATATTCCCAGCTAGTCAAAGCGCAAAATATAGCTTAAGGCAAGTTGAAATTATATTGGACTAAATTAAAAATTATGCACAAATATATTGATATTCGGCTTTTTCCCCCAATAGTCCCTTATTTCATTTCTAATTGCCTTTTTTATAGACCTTACTAATTTATCACTGTCTAAACGTCGTTTTTGTGGCATTGAATAAATAACGTTCTTTATACACTTGTTTACTATTTCCTCTGCCCCTTCCTCTTCATCTTCTAATAAAGGTATGCCTAAAATTTTAATTTGTGGCTCTAAAATTAACTCACCCCTTTTATTTATACAAATACTAATGCTGATAATCCCATTAAATGATAGTTTTCTTCTATCCCTTACCCCGCTTTCTTCGGGTTTACACAAAATATTGCCATCAAGATAAAGTTCTCCAACAGGAAATTCATCATTAAACTGCTCACAATTGGGAGCAATTCGCACCATATCACCATTTCTGATTGAAAAAATCTGCTCTATTCCTTCATCTTTTCCCAATTGAGCATGCGCTTCTAAATGCATAGGCTCACCATGCACAGGAATTAAAATATCCGGCCTGACCCATTTATAAAGTTCTCTTAATTCATCACGGCGCGGATGGCCAGAAACATGCACTAATTTATCAGAATTAGTAATAATATTTACCCCCTTATCAATTAGACGATTTTGGATATTTATTACTTCCTTTTCATTTCCCGGAATAGCCCAAGAAGAAAATACCATTAAATCCCCTCTGTCTAATTCTATAGTAGAATGGGTTCCATTAGCGATTTTAGAAAGGGCAGCGCGTCTTTCTCCTTGTGAGCCGGTTACTATCAGCACAACCTTATCGCGCTCTAAATGTAAATAAGCATCTTGATCTAAAAAAGGTTCAATTCCATCAAGCAAACCATTTTCTTGCGCAATAATTGCAATTTTTTGCAAAGATGTTCCAGATAAAATCACCTTTCTATTAGCTTTTTTTGCCGCTCGCGCAATAGAAATAATCCTTCCAACATTTGAAGCAAATGAGGTAAAAACAACTCTTTTTTTTGCACTAGCTATTATTTTTTCAATATTTTTTGCTACTTCTTCCTCAGAAGCACTTTTTCCTTCTTTTTCTGCATTTGTGCTGTCGCAAATTAGTGCTAATGGCAATTTATGTTTACCAATTTCTCTAAGCCTTTTTTCATTTGTTGGCTCAGAGCCAATGGGATTAGCATCAAGTTTCCAATCGCCACTATGAAGCGCCTGAGCAATTGGTGTGCTAATCAAAAGAGCATTACTTTGCGGAATTGAGTGAGCCATATTAATGGCTTCAATGGTAAATGGGCCAAGATTAAATTCTTTACCAACAATAAGTGGCTTAACATCAACCATAGCAAACATATTATTGCTAATATATTTGCTTTTAATCATAGAATTAGTAAAGGAAGTCGCATAAACTGGCTTGTTAAAGGAAGGCCAAATATCCAGAACAGCGCCGAAATGATCTTCATGGCTATGGGTTAAAATCAGTGCCAATATATTATCCGCTTCTTCTTCTAAAAATGATATATCGGGCATAATCAGATCTATTCCCGGCTGGTGGTAAGTGGCGAATGTCACACCACAATCAACAATAATCCATTTACGATTACCCGGAGTCCCATAAGCATAGCCATACATATTCATGCCTATTTCTCCAACACCCCCAAATGGCACAAAGATAAATTCATCTGTTTGATAATTTTTCATATTTAGCCCCGATTTTTTGCACCGCTAATAGAACCAAAAAAAACATCAGCAGCGCTTATTAAATGGCGCTCGCCAGTTTTATCTAATAATATTAATCTGCCTTTTTCATCTATATTTTCAAAAATTCCGCTAATTTTTTGCCCATTTTTTTCTAGAACTATCTCGCTTCCAATTCCATATGCAAATTTACGCCATAAATTTAATATTTCTTCTGCTCCATCAGCTTTTTGCCAAATTTCGTATATTTCAACCCAATATTGACCTAAGAAAAAAAATAATTTTTGCGCAGACGCTTCAATATTATGTTCTTTCAGACTAACAGCCCTAAAGGGTAAGTTTTTTGGCGCATTTTTTATATTGACCCCAAATCCAATAATAATTGCGGCTTGTTTATTATTAAAAAAACGAGTTTCAAGTAAAATGCCAGCAAGTTTTTTACCATTCAGCAAAATATCATTTGGCCACTTAATAGCTAAATGAAGATTATTGTTCTTATTTTCTTGTAATATCTCCCCCACAGCCAAATAAAGCGCAATTGCGGCTACAAATCCTAAATTAGCCAATTTTTCCAGCTTAGCGGGCGCATATATTAATAGGCTGGCAGCAAGATTACCCTTATAGCTTTGCCAGACCCTACCGCACCTACCACGCCCTCTAATCTGATTATCACTTACAAACCATATTTTTTTATTTGCTCCTTTTTTTGCCCATTCTAACGCAGTTTCATTCGTTGAATTAATCTCATCATACTGACGTAAAAAATATTCAGCCCTCCTAGCACTTATTGAAAGAGAAAAATCAACCATTGGTTAAAATAAACTACCAACAACAAAACGCGTAATATTGGTTAGAGGCGCCGCTATTGAGAAATAATAAGTAAGAATTAAAAAGCCCGATAAAGCCATAATAAAACGCAACTCAGGCTGAGCCTTGATAAATTGTTGCTCTGGTTCGTAAACATACATTAATATGATTATTCTAATATAATAAAATGCGCTTACCGCGCTGGCCAAAACTCCGATTATGGATAATAGAAATAATTTTGCTTCAATTGCGGCTAAAAATACGTGCCACTTTGCAAAAAAGCCGGCTAATGGAGGTAAGCCAATCAAAGAAAACATTATAATAGCAATAATGGCCGCTACAAACGGATTTGTCTGTGCCAGCCCCCTAAGGTCTGTTATATTTTCCACATATCCATTTTGATTTTTTAACGATAAAATTGCTGCAAAAAGACCCAAAGTCATAATCACATAAATTGCCATATAAATAGCAACTGCCTGCACACCCACTAGTGAGCCAGCACTGAGGCCAACAAGGGCAAACCCCATATGACCAATGGAAGAATAAGCAATTAGTCTTTTTAGATTTTTTTGCCCAATAGCGGCAAAAGATGCCAAAATCATTGAGGCAATAGAAAGGAAAATTACTATTTGCCGCCAATCCTGAGAAACAGGCTCAAAACTTTCCATCACCAGACGAATTAATAATGCCATAGCGGCAACTTTTGGCGCAGAGGCAAAAAATGCCGTAACTGGAGTTGGCGCGCCTTCATAAACATCGGGCGTCCACATATGAAATGGCACTGCCGAAATTTTGAAGGCTAGGCCAGCAAGCAAAAATACTAAACCAAATATTAACCCAATAGACCTATCGCCCAACATTATAATTTTTGCAATTTCATCTAATTGCGTCTGGCCGGTAAAACCATAAATAAGCGAAGCCCCATAGAGCAACATACCAGAAGAAAGAGCCCCCAACACGAAATATTTGAGCCCAGCTTCGCTAGCCTTTGAACTTTCACGCCTCATTGCTGCAAGCACATAAAGAGAAAGCGCCTGCATTTCCACACCAATATAAAGCGACATTAAATCATTGGCTGAAACCATAATCATCATACCCAATGTCGCAAAAAGAAGTAAAACGGAATATTCAAACCTATCAAGTGAATTTTCTTTGGCGCTGGATAGCGATAAAATAATGGCAAATAAAGAGCTGGCAAGAAGAAGAATTTTCATATAGCGGGCAAAACTATCCTGAATAAAAGCGCCATTTAGAATTATTCCATCTGTCGGGAATAAAATAATGAGCAAGCTAACAACAAGCAATAGAGCAATAGTTATGCCTGCTAAGCCAACGCTTGCTTGTTTTTTTAGGAACGCACCAGCCATAAGAATAATAATGGCGCCGATAATAATTATCAGTTCAGGAAAAATAGGTGCTAAAGAAGAAAAATTTGTAATATCAGAATTCATGTCTTCTCCTAATGTGGCACTATTGGCGATGCTCCAGCACCCATTATTTGTGAAATTTCAGCTACCAGCGCCTCAACCGAAGGCGAAATTGTATCCAAAATTGGTGCCGGATAAAATCCAAATAAAATAGTTAGAATAATGAGCGGCACTATCACCACCATTTCGCGTTTATCTAAATCCAAAATTGATTTAAGCGATTCTTTGGTCATGGCTTCAAAAATCACACGTCTATAAAGCCAGAGCGCATATGCGGCCGATAAAATAACCCCAAAAGTTGCAATGGCTGCAAACCAAATATTTACCTGGAAAATAGCAATTAAGGTCAAAAATTCACCTACAAAACCGGAAGTGCCAGGAAGACCAATATTTGCCATTGTGAAAACCATAAAGGCAAAGGCATATTTAGGCATCCTTTCAACCAGTCCGCCATAGGCCGATATTTCTCGCGTATGCATTCGATCGTAAATTACCCCGACCGAGATAAATAAAGCGCCAGAGATAAATCCGTGCGAAATCATCTGAAATATTGCCCCCTCAATACCATAAATATTAGCGGTAAAAATCCCCATAGTGACAAACCCCATATGCGCCACCGAAGAATATGCAATTAATTTTTTAATATCGGTCTGAACTAATGCTATTAAGGAGGTGATGATAATCGCGCCAACCGAGAGAAAAAATATGAAATTGGCAAAATAGGCTGATGCGTCCGGAAACATTGGCAGGGAAAAGCGTAAAAAACCATATCCGCCCATTTTTAGCAAAATTGCCGCCAAAATTACCGAGCCGGCAGTTGGCGCCTGCACATGCGCTTCTGGCAACCAGCGATGAAATGGCCACATTGGCATTTTAACCGCAAAAGAAGCAAAAAATGCTAGCCAAAGCCAAAATTGCATTTGTTCGGGGAACTGCACTTTGAGTAATTTTGCAATATCAAGCGTGCCTGCATACCAGAACATGGCCATGATTGCCAATAACATAAAGACCGAACCGACAAATGTATAAAAGAAAAATTTATAAGAGGCCTGCACGCGATATTTCCCGCCCCAAATGCCGATAATTAACAACATTGGAATAAGGCCGCCTTCAAAAAATATGTAAAACATGGCCAGATCTAACGTTGTAAAGACGCCGATCATCAATGTTTCAAGCACCAAAAATAATATGAGATATTCTTTTAATCTAATCTTAATACTATCCCAGCTAACCAGAATTGCCATTGGCATAAGCAGGGCGGTAAGCACAACAAACAGAACCGAAATACCGTCTACCCCCATCCGATAACCGATAATATTGCCTATCCAATCGTAATTTTGCACAAATTGGAAATTAATATTATCAGGGTCAAACAGAGCCCACATTATTAGCGATAAAATAAAAGTAATAAGGGTGGTAACCAAAGCAATATTGCGCATATTTTCATTTGCTTTTTCATCACTGCCCGGCACCATCAGCACAAATAACGCTCCTAATAGGGGCAAAAATGTAATAATAGTGAGAATATTGTCAGAGAAAATCATTTATAAAAGCCCCCCAGCAACAACTTCCCAAGTCAACAGCGCCGCTATGCCTATTAGCATGGCAAAAGCATAGTGATATAAATAGCCCGATTGTAATTTAACAAATTTTGCCGTCACTAATTGCACCTTCCGTCCCAAACCTTCTATAATCATATTGTCAATCAATTTATCATCCATTTTTTTCCATAGAAAATTGCCCAAACGAATTGTTGGTTTTACAAAAATTACATCATACAACTCGTCAAAATACCATTTATTAAGCAAGAACTGATATGGAATGGGCATCGCCTTTGCCAATCTGGCAGGAAGTGATGGTTGTAAAATATACATCCAATAGGCGCTAACAAAACCCAATAACATCGCAAATGTTGCCGACCATTTTACCCAAGTTGGAGCATTATGCGCTGCCTCAATTATATGACCAACAATAATGATGGAATTGGCAAAAAATGCTTCAATATATTTTTCTTTACCAAAAAACTGGTCATAAAATAGCACACCGGCAAAAATTGAACCAATGGCCAGAAAATAAAGTGGAACAAGCATTATATTGGGGCTTTCATGCGCTTTTTCATAATTATGCTGTTCGGCGCGTGTGCTGCCATGAAATGTCATATGAATAAGGCGCCATGAATAAAAGCTGGTAAAAAGAGCGGCCAGCACTAATGACCAGAAGGCAAAATTGCCCAAAGGTCCACCTACCGCATAAGCCGCCTCAATTATACTATCTTTTGAAAAGAAACCAGCAAAACCAAATGAAGTTCCCGGAATACCAACCCCCGTTAGCGCTAAAGTGCCAATTATCATCATGATATAGGTTATGGGAATTTTTTTGCGCAAACCACCCATTTTACGCATATCCTGTTCATGATGCATAGCATGAATTACTGATCCGGCGCCCAAAAATAAAAGCGCTTTGAAAAAAGCATGGGTAAATAAATGATAAATTCCTGCACTATAAGCCCCTGCCCCTAATGCTACAAACATATAGCCAAGTTGCGAACAGGTAGAATAAGCAATAACGCGTTTAATATCATTTTGCACTAAGCCAATTGTTGCAGCAAAAAATGCAGTTATTGCCCCTACGACCAAAACCACCGACATAGCAAATGTAGAAGCGTCAAATATTGGGCTTAGTCTGGCGACCATAAATACACCTGCCGTGACCATTGTTGCGGCATGAATAAGGGCAGAAACCGGTGTCGGACCTTCCATAGCGTCAGGCAACCAAGTATGGAGTAAAAATTGTGCGGATTTACCCATCGCCCCCATAAATAATAATAGGGCAGCTAATGTGAGCGCATTCAATTCTGCTCCCAAAAAGCTAATACTGATATTTTTTGCGCCTTCAATTGCCGAAAATGCCATATCAATATCAATTGAGCCTAAAAGGACAAATGTAGCAAAAATACCCAGCGCAAAACCAAAATCACCAACCCTATTCACAATAAAGGCTTTAATAGCAGCGGCATTTGCAGAAGGCCTTTTATACCAGAACCCGATTAATAAATATGAGGCAAGCCCCACACCTTCCCAGCCAAAGAATAATTGTAATAAATTATCGGCCGTTACCAACATTAACATGGCAAAAGTAAAGAGCGATAAATAGGCAAAAAAGCGCGAACGGGAAGGATCATCTGCCATATAGCCGATAGAATAAATATGCACCAGTGAAGAAACAGAACTAACCACCACCAACATAACAGCCGTTAGACTATCAACACGCAACACCCAACGCAGATCAAGATCACCAACCTCAATCCAGCGCATAATCTCAACTTTTATTACCTCTTCAGCTCCATTGCCAAAAGCAATGGGGAAAAAGATAATCCAGGATAAAATGGCACTAATTACCAATAAGGATGAAGTGATAATTTCTGACGCCCTATCGCCTATTTTATGGCCCAAAAGACCTGCAATAAGCGCCCCAACCAGCGGTAAAAAGACAATCGCCTCAACCATATTCCTAGCCCTTCATCATATTGACATCATCAACCGCAATGGATTTGCGATTTCTAAAGAAGATAACCAAAATAGCCAAACCAATAGCCGCTTCTGCTGCTGCAACCGTCAGAATTAACAAGGCAAAAACCTGCCCGGCCAAATCATTCAAAGAAGCGCTAAAGCCGACAAAATTTATATTCACCGCCAATAAGATCAACTCAATTGACATTAAAATAATGATAATATTTTTGCGGTTTAGGAAAATTCCAAACACACCAATAGTAAATAAAATTGCCCCAACAGTTAAATAGTGACCAATTGCAATTTCCATTAGCCTATCCCCTTACCGCTTTTAACTTTGACAGTCTTTACCGTTTCCTTTGGATCTCTTGCTACTTGCTTGCCAATATCTTGTCGTTTTACATTGCTTCTATGGTGTAAGCTGAGCACAATAGCTCCAACCATAGCGATTAATAATATTATACCAGCCCCCTGAAATAAAAATACATATCTAGTATAAAGCACCTGCCCAAGCGCCTTAGTGTTGGATATGCTATTATCTATCGGCAAAACGCTCGAATCTGCTACTTCCGGCAGAATGACCCAAGATCCGGCTAATAATGCAAGTTCCAAAAATAAAATTAGTCCAATTAGCGCTCCAATTGGCATATATTGCAAAATGCCCTTTCTCATTTCGGCAAAGTCAATATCCAACATCATGACAACAAATAGAAACAAAACCGCAACCGCGCCAACATAGACAATAACCAAAATCATCGCCAAAAATTCAGCCCCAGCGATTAAAAATAAGCCGGCTGCATTAAAAAATGCCAATATTAAAAATAATACTGAATGAACGGGATTACGCGAAGCCACAACCATAATTGCAGCCGCTATTAAAACAATTGAAAAAAGGTAGAAAAAGAACAGTGTTAAGGTCATTTTGTCTCTTTCATCGGTAGGGCGCGTCAAGTTTGAGATTATTTGCAATCTCTCTTTCCCAACGATCGCCATTATCTAAAAGTTTCTCTTTATCATAAAATAATTCTTCGCGCGTTTCGGTTGCAAATTCAAAATTCGGCCCCTCAACAATCGCATCAACCGGACAAGCCTCTTGGCAAAAGCCACAATAAATACATTTTGTCATATCTATATCATAACGCGTTGTGCGCCTTGTGCCATCGCTCTCTCTTATGCCTGCCTCAATAGTTATTGCTTGGGCAGGGCAAATTGCCTCACATAATTTACATGCAATACAGCGCTCCTCGCCATCCTCATAACGTCTAAGCGCGTGTTCACCACGAAAGCGCGGGCTTAAATGTCCCTTTTCAAACGGATAATAAATAGTTGCTTTTGGTGCGAAAAAATAACGCATTGACAATAAAAATGCTGCAATAAATTCCTTCAAGAGGAGAGAATTTAAAAATTGTAATATTCGCATAAATTCCTCCCTATGCCACACCACCATGCCAGCCCCAGCCAGTAAGCTGCAAAATAAGGGCGACAATAAAAATCATGAAAATTGAAATTGGCAAAAACACTTTCCAGCCCAAACGCATTAATTGGTCATAACGATAGCGGGGCACAAATGCCTTAACCATCGCAAACATAAAAAATACCAGCGACACTTTAAGAATAAACCATACAATACCTGGTATCCAGGTAAAGGGTGCAATTTCAAGAGGTGCTGCCCACCCGCCTAAAAATAAGATAGTGGTAAGCGAACACATAAGAATAATGGCCACATATTCACCCAACATATACATCATATAGGGAGTTGAGCTATATTCAACCATAAAGCCGGCAACTAATTCACTTTCAGCCTCAGGCAAATCAAAGGGCGGGCGGTTGGTTTCAGCCAAAGCGGAAATAAAGAAAATAATAAACATTGGAAATAGAGGCAGCCAGAACCAATTTAGAAAATTCATCCAGGGAACACCTAAAAGATGAGCCAAACCTATTTCTTTTTGCGCAATTACTATATCGGTAAGATTTAGTGAGCCAACAAGCAATAATACTGTAACAATAACAAAACCAATTGAAACTTCGTAAGAAACCATTTGTGCTGCTGAACGAAGGGCAGAAAGAAACGGATATTTAGAGTTAGAAGCCCAACCACCCATAATAATACCGTAAACAGCAAGTGAAGAAATAGCAAATATATAAAGTATTCCAACATTAATATCGGCCAGCGCCCATCCCTCATCTAATGGAATGACCACCCAGGCCGAAAGGGCTAGCATAACCGTAACCAAAGGTGCCAACAGAAAAATAATCTTATTTGAACTGGCCGGTATAATCGGTTCCTTAAAAATAAATTTTAATAAATCAGCAAAAGATTGCAATAAACCAAATAGACCAACCACATTTGGACCACGTCTTAATTGCACAGCCGCCCAGATTTTGCGATCTGCCAGCAAAATAAAAGCAATAAAAATCAATAGGCTAACTAATAATAATAATGCCTTATATACAAAGCCGACATCTTCACCCCAACCAAAAATTGGAATGCCAAATAGATATTCCAGGCCGATAAGAATATTCTCCCACATAGTTACCTATTCGCTCCTTCTCGTTCGCGCCTAGCCTTTACACATTCGGCCATTATTTTTGAAGCCCGTGCAATGGCATTAGTCAGATAATATTCTTTTATTGGTGAACGCAACAAAACATTACTGGTTTTAGCAGGAATTTTTGCTAATTTCTTCATTGCAGAAATATTCCCCGCCTTTATTTGATTTATATTTTGCAAATGGGGAAATTCCGCATAAAGTTTTTCACGTAATTGCGCCAAATTATCAAAAGGTAATATTTTATCAATCCGCGCAGAAAGAGCGCGAATAATAGCCCAATCTTCTTTGGCTTCACCGGGGGGGAAAACTGCGCGCTTAGTCATTTGCACCCGCCCCTCACTATTAACATAAATTGCCGATTTTTCCGTATAGGCTGCCGCCGGTAAAATTACATCAGCGTGATGTGCGCCTACATCGCCATGCGAGCCAATATAAACCACAAAAGTTTTATCCAAAGATTGTAAATCATATTCATCCGCCCCTAACAGAAATATAATATCTAACTCACCCTTTTTAGCCAGCTCTAATTGTTCTAATGAGCTCGCACCTCCATTATCAGGGACAAAGCCTATATCTAAACCACCAACGCGCGCGGCCGCATTATGCAATAAGCCAAACCCGTTCCAGTCTTCTCTTAGAGCTCCTGCATTATTAGCAATCATCAGCGACATAGATAAAATATCACGCCCTGTTTTTTTACTGTTTTTAGCCAGAGAAATTGCACCTTCTCCAACAATAACAATAGGTTTTTTTGCTTTCTTAAGAATTTTGTTGAATTTGTGTGAGCCAGTAGCAAGCGCCTTTACACTATCTATATCTTCGCCAAGATGAGTATAATCATAGGTAAGATCAACCCTTTGGCCTACCAAACCGATTGGCAGATCTTTCGCCCGCCATGTTTTTCTTATTCTGACATTAAGCAGACTGGCTTCAAAACGCGGATTTGCCCCAATAATTAAAATACAATCAGATTCCTCAATTCCGGCTATTGTCGGATTAAATATATAAACCCCCCTATCCATATTAGCTTCAAGCGCACTCATGGGAGGGCGGCAATCAATATTGTTTGAACCAACAGAATTTATTAGTTTTTTAAGCGCATACATTTCTTCAACGCCGGCAAGGTCACCAGCAATAGCCCCAACTCTATTTCCTGCTTTTTTGATTTTGCGGGCTACAAGATTAAGCGCCTCATCCCAATTTGCCTCAACCAGCTTTTTTCCCTTTCTAACATAAGGGCGATCTAAACGCTGCCTTTTTAACCCGTCCCAAACATATCTAGTTTTATCAGAAATCCATTCTTCATTTATATCTTCATTTATGCGCGGCAAAATACGCATTACCTCACAACCCCTACTATCAACCCTGATGGCAGAACCAAGCGCATCCATAACGTCAATAGTTTCAGTTTTTGTAAGTTCCCAGGGGCGAGCAGTAAAAGCATATGGCCTTGAAGTTAGGGCTCCAACCGGACAAAGATCTACAATATTGCCCACTAATTCACTTGATAATGCCCGCTCAATATAGGGGGTGATTTGCGCATCTTCCCCCCGTCCCAACAGTCCCAATTCATTAATGCCCGCTATTTCCGTAGTAAAACGCACACATCTTGTGCAATGTATACAGCGCGTCATAATAGTCTTTATTAGCGGGCCAAGATATTTATCCTCAACAATGCGCTTATTTTCTGTAAATCTTGAAGAATCAAGACCAAACGCCATTGCTTGATCTTGTAAATCACATTCCCCACCCTGATCGCAAATTGGGCAATCCAGCGGGTGATTTATTAATAAAAATTCCAATACGCCCTCACGCGCTTTTTTCACCATTGGTGTATTAGTAAAAATTTCCGCCGGTTCTCCATTTGGACCGGGGCGCAAATCCTTTACTCCCATAGCGCAACTAGCTTGCGGCTTTGGCGGACCACCCTTTACTTCAACCAGGCACATACGACAATTGCCAGCAACTGAAAGGCGCTCATGAAAGCAAAAACGCGGAATTTGTTTGCCCGCAGCTTCAGCCGCTTGCATGAGAGTATAGTAATCTGGGACTTCTATCAGCTCTCCATCAACCTTTATTTGCGTCATTATGTCCTATGCTCCCGTTCCTACTGCGCCGCAATTGGTGGCTCTATTACGCCATCATTGTCGGATTTGTGAGAATATTGTTCAATTCTTTCTTCAATCACAGATCTGAAATTTTTAATCAGACCCTGAATTGGCCACGCCGCTGCATCACCCAAAGCGCAAATTGTATGTCCCTCAATTTGTTTACTGACCTCAAATAACATATCAATTTCACGCTTTTGCGCCCTTCCCTCAACCATGCGCGCCATAACCCGCATCATCCAGCCTGTTCCCTCGCGACATGGCGTGCACTGGCCGCAACTTTCATGTTTATAAAAAGCAGAAAGGCGCCATATTGCCTTTATTATATCGGTGGATTTATCCATAACTATTACCGCCGCCGTGCCAAGAGAAGAGCCGACCTCTTGCAGACCATCAAAATCCATAAGAGCATCAATAATAACTTCCCCCCTAACGCATGGAACGGAAGAACCACCCGGAATCACCGCCAAAAGATTATCCCAGCCACCCCGAATACCGCCACAATGTTTTTCTATCATTTCCTTAAATGGAACACCCATTTCTTCTTCAAATGTGGCCGGATAATTTACATGGCCAGAAACACAAAATAATTTGGTGCCGCTATTATTTTCTCTTCCAAGAGAGGCAAACCAACTACCCCCGCGACGTAATATTTCCGGAACGGCAGCAATAGATTCAACATTATTAACCGTTGTAGGATTGCCATAAATTCCTATACCAGCGGGAAAAGGTGGCTTTAATCTTGGCTGCCCCTTTTTACCCTCAATGCTTTCCATCATGGCGGTTTCTTCACCACAAATATAGGCGCCAGCCCCATGATGAACTATAATATCAAAATCCCAGCCATGTTTATTATTCTTGCCAATAAGTTTAGCTTCATATGCCTCTTCAACCGCAGCTTCTAATCTCTCCCTTTCGCGCATAAATTCACCGCGCACATAAATAAAGGCCAAATGCGCGTCCATTGCCCGCGATGCCAAAAGCGCCCCCTCAATCAATAAATGCGGATCATGACGTAAAATCTCCCTATCTTTACATGTGCCAGGTTCAGACTCATCGGCATTTACCAATAAATAATGCGGACGCCCATCTGAAACTTTTGGCATAAATGACCATTTTAAGCCAGTAGGAAAGCCTGCCCCCCCGCGTCCGCGTAAGCCGGAAGATTTAACCTCCTCAACCAACCAATCACGCCCTTTTTCAATCAGTTTTTTGGTGCCCGACCATTGCCCGCGTTTAAGCGCGCCCTTAAGGCGCCAATCATTCTGCCCATAGAGGTTAGTAAAAATACGATCTTCGTCTTTTAACATATTTCTCCCCTCAAACCGGCTTCTTGCCAAATTGGCGAATATATTCTTCAACCCCACCCTTTGCTAGAGCTTTGGCCTGCTTAATCCACTCATCGCGCTCAATGCGCCCCTTAAAGCTAAGCGCATCATCAATTTTCTTAATATCAGCCTTTTTCAAAGCGGCAAGTTGAGCAAAGGTTGTAATGCCTAAATTATTCAATTTTTTCTCTAAAACAGCTCCAATACCTGAAATTAATTTAAGGTCATCTTTTTTATCTTTTGGAGCAGAAAATAAGGTGGCCTGTTTATTTTCATTTACCGATTTTACCCTATTTTTGGTCTTTTTCCCCTTGCTGTTGGCTGGTGATTTTTTTTCTTTGCCACTTATATTATTCAGATTAAGCAAACTGGTAAAACCATTTGCGGGAGCAGAAAATTGACGATCTATTTGTGGTCCTGGAGTTATTTCTTTGGCTTTTCCAGCAGCAAAAGCATCAATAATTTCTTCTAATCGCTCTACAGTCAGATCTTCATATGTGTCTTTGCCAATAGTCACAATTGGCGCATTAACACAAGCCCCCGCACATTCAACCTCTTCCCAGCTCAAAGTGCCATCTTCATTTAACTGATGCGCCTTTTTGGCGATTTTTCTTTGACATAGCGCACGTAAATCCTCTGCCCCCCGCAACATACAGGGAGTAGTTCCACAAATTTGAATATGGGCTTTAGAGCCAACTGGCTGTAGCTGAAATTGCGTATAAAATGTCGCAACTTCTAATGCGCGAATATAGGGCATATTGACCATATCGGCACATTTTTCAATTGCCGCTTTACTCACCCAGCCACTTTGTTCTTGCGCGCGCATTAAAAGCGGAATAATGGCCGATTGCTCCCTTCCCTTAGGATAAAGAGCAATACGTTTTTTCGCCCAAGCCAGATTTTCCTTAGTAAAGGAAAAGCTGCTAGGTTGCACACTATCATCGGCCAAACGACGAACACTCATCTATCAATCTCTCCAAAAACAATGTCTAGTGATCCAAGAATGGCAGAAACATCAGCTAACATATAGCCACGACTAAGAAAATCCATCGCACTAAGGTGAGCATAGCTTGGCGCCTTTATTTTACAACGATAAGGCTTATTTGTGCCATCAGATATTAAATATACACCAAATTCGCCCTTTGGCGCTTCAATGGCCGCATATATTTCTCCCTTTGGCACCCTATAGCCTTCGGAAAATAGTTTGAAATGATGAATAAGGCTCTCCATTGATGTTTGCATATCTTTGCGCTTGGGCGGAACAATCTTGGCGTTCATGGAAGAAACTTCAGTTTTTCCCTCAGAAGAATTTAATAATTCAACACATTGGCGCATAATTTTGATAGATTGACGCATTTCCTCCATGCGAATAAGATATCTATCATAATTATCGCCATTCTTACCTACAACAATATCAAAATCCAAACGCTCATAACATTCATAGGGCTGGCTTTTACGTAAATCCCATTCGGCACCGGAACCACGCACCATAACGCCTGAAAACCCTAATTTCCAAGCATCTTCAAGCGAAACAGTCCCAATATCAACATTTCTTTGCTTAAAAATTCTATTGTCAGTTAATAAAGTCTCCAAATCGTCACAAACTTTAAGAAATGGATCACAAAATGCCTCAATATCATCAATTAAATCCTGCGGTAAATCCCGATAAACTCCGCCAGGCCTGATATAGGCGGCATGCATTCGCGCCCCACATGCTCTTTCATAAAAAACCATTAATTTTTCACGCTCCTCAAAGCCCCAAACAGGTGGCGTTAATGCGCCAACGTCCAGTGCCTGCGTAGTAATATTTAGCATATGCGATAATATTCTACCAATTTCAGAATAAAGCACCCTTATAAGCTGAGCACGCATTGGCACTTTAATATTTAATAATTTTTCTACCGCCAAAGCATAGGCATGCTCCTGGTTCATTGGCGCAACATAATCAAGCCGATCAAAATATGGCACTGCCTGCAAATATGTTTTATGTTCAATTAATTTTTCTGTGCCGCGATGAAGCAGGCCAATATGCGGATCCACCCGCTCTACCACCTCACCATCCAGCTCCACAATCATGCGCAAAACCCCGTGTGCTGCGGGATGTTGCGGCCCAAAATTAATATTAAAATTGCGCATTGACTGTTCACTCATATTATGCCCCATATGCCCTATTATGCTCCATATATTTACTCATACGCATTAGACATCTCGATTTTCTTCTTCTTTTTCTGCAGAAGGCAAAATATATTCCGCGCTTTCCCAGGGAGAAAGATTATCAAATGAGCGAAATTGTTGTAATAATTTGGTTGGCTCATAAACAACCCGTTTTAGCTCCTCATCATAGCGCAGTTCAACATAGCCCGAAAGGGGAAAATCTTTACGCAAAGGATAGCCGCTAAAGCCATAATCAGTGAGCAAACGGCGTAAATCGGGATGCTCAGAAAACAAAATACCAAACATATCATAGGCTTCCCGCTCATACCAATTGGCACCCGGAAATATAGAAGTTATTGAGGGAACCAGACTTTCTTCATCGGTAGAGATTTTCACTCTTATACGCTGATTATGAATTGGGCTTAATAAATGATAAACCACGTCAAAACGCAATTCGCGCTCCGGATAATCAACAGCACAAATATCGGCTATTGAAATAAATTTACACTGATTATCATCATGTAAAAAGCGAATAGTTTTAACTATATATTCTCTTTTAGCAAAAATCGTCAATTCGCCCCTTTCCAGCGTGAAATGTTCAACTTCATCAACCAGCTTCAGAGCAATATATTCGCCAAGTTCAAAGAGATTTTCGCTCATAATTATTTTATATCTTTCAATATTATCTATTATCTTTCAATTGTACCTGTTCGTCTAATTTTCTTTTGCAGCAACATTACTCCATAAAGCAGTGCCTCAGCGGTTGGAGGGCAGCCGGGCACATAAATATCTACCGGCACTATTCTATCGCAACCCCGAACAACTGAATATGAATAGTGATAATAGCCGCCACCATTGGCGCATGAACCCATAGAGATGACATAACGTGGTTCAGGCATTTGATCATAAACTTTGCGTAAAGCTGGCGCCATTTTATTGGTTAAAGTGCCAGCAACAATCATTACGTCAGATTGACGGGGTGAGCCGCGCGGAGCAAAGCCCAAACGCTCACAATCATAACGGGGCATAGCCATTTGCATCATTTCAACCGCACAACAGGCCAGACCAAAGGACATCCACATTAAAGAACCGGTGCGCGCCCAATTTATCAATTCATCGGTTGAAGTAACCAAAAAACCCTTATCGGCTAATTCATCATTAATTTCGGTAAAATATGCATTATCAGCGCCAATAGGTTTACCGGTTTTAGGGTCTAATACGCCCTTTGGTTGCGGCGCAATCAGAGTTTCATTATTAAACTCGGTCTGACTTAATTTATCCTGCCCCATATTCAGCCCTTAACCTTTAATCCCATTCAAGCGCGCCTTTACGCCACTCATAAATAAAGCCAATTGTAAGCACAGCCAAAAATATCATCATTGACCAAAATCCAAACCAGCCAACATCCTTAAAGGCAACAGCCCAAGGGAATAAAAATGCTACCTCAAGGTCAAAAATGATAAATAAAATTGCCACAAGATAAAATCTTGCATCAAATTTCATTCGTGCGTCATTAAATGGCTCAAACCCGCACTCATAGGCCGATAATTTTTCCGGATCTGGATTTTTGAAGGCTATTATAAAGGGAGCAACAAGCAGAGCCAGACCAATAATAGCAGAAAGAGCTAGAAAAATAATGATAGGTAAATAATCTAACAATAAATCATTCATAATCACATATCCAAAATTATCAGACCTGCACCATAGCCTAACTTAACGACCAAACCATCACACCAAACCAACATGAGCCATCTGAGCCCAGTCAACCAGAGCCAGTTCTAACCCTCCGGCTAACCGCCCTAGTCCTCCAGCTAACCGCTTCAGCCTTCAGACTTAACCATTCCAGCCGGCCCGACTGCCTAACACATCCAACCCCGCTTGCGAATCTAAAGGGGAAGAATGGGCGTATGAACAAATGAGGGCTTAGCGCAGCATGATGAATGTTGCAAGTGTTGAATGGTTATTTATAGTGAATTTTTGATTATTATTTGTAAAGAGATATAAAGAAAAGGCCCATAAGGGCCTAATCTTTATTTGGGGAATATTTTTGGTCAGAATTTATTATTGGAGGTGTAAAATTAGCCCGAGCGAGGCTTTTGTTGCGTCAAGACCTCCTCCCCAAGCGCCTGTCCCTAGTGCTTCCGCTCTCGCTCCTATATTGTCAACTAATATGGCTTCAGTACCGCCGCCTAAAGCATATGAAGTTGAACCATTAATTAGCCCGGCTCCGCCGGCTGCGTATACCATAATATTGTCGCTTACTTCATAGCCTAATTTACCCAACATCAACCCATCATAAGTTAAGGTGCCGCCAATATCTAGCGCACCACCCTGCGCTTCAAGGCCAACTAGAAGGTAATCGGTTACGACAAAATTTGCCCCCGCTATTCCTCCGGCGCTCCATTTGGTTGCTGGATCCAACCTGGCGCCACCATAGGCACCCACATAAAAACCCTCAAATTGAGAAAGACTATAATTCACATTTTGCGCTATAGCGCCAGATGAAGAAATAGCCAAAGAAATAATAGCTAATAATCTATATATTTTACGCATTTTCTACTCCTAATTACTAACCCCATTAGGCGCTTAATCCTTAATAATTTCAATCAAATTTTAATTAGTTACTTAACGAATAGTTAATTATTAAAAGCGCTATAAGCGGAAAATTTTAGTAAATAAAATTGCAAATAGGTTGGCAATAATAGAGCAACTAGCCCCATAGCACTTAAATATGTTAATTAAAGAGCCTTTACCCGTCAGAGGGCAGGATACTGTATTTTGGCATGCGCAAAAATGACACTGGGAGGTAATGCAAATATGATGATAAAAATATCATCTTTTCCCTTAAACCAGCCATTCTTATCATGCCTGCTGCCTCATTTTCAGCCTTAACCTTAAGTCAATAAAGGGTGTGGAAAGTAAATATTTTCGCCTATGCCATATCTTCATCTCCCTTTCGTCCTCGTTCCTACATTTCTTTCCAAATCACACCTTCTAACCCTGCCACCTAATTAGTTTCACGTCGTTTATAATGCGCAAAGAAGCAAAGAAAATGAATATAATGCGGATTGGCTGGCATGAAGCAGGACAATAGAATATCTAAAGTGCAATTTAGGAAAATTAAAAATGGAAGATTTGATGGCGGGAGTGACGAGGCTCGAACTCGCGACCTCCGGCGTGACAGGCCGGCGCTCTAACCAACTGAGCTACACCCCCATTTAACTGCTCGGAAACAAAATTTTGAGCAGATGGCTGGCTAAGAGCTGATTTAGTGCAGCTCTGCCTGTAAGTCAAGCGCCTTAAGCCAAGTAAAATTAAATTCATGCAAATAATTATTTTGACACTCTCAATTTGAGCAGTTCATCGGCAATATCCTCAAAGGCAACAGCCAATTCAGCACTATCGCTGGCATCAAAATAAGAGCCGCCATTTCCTGCACAGTTCTGTAAAAGCGATTTTATGGCACTATCTGTCACCTCAAAGGCAATTGTATAAGTAACAATTCCATCATCATTTATATTTTGGCATATTTCTTCGGTGATATTATTGGCAATATTAGCATTATTTCCATTATGCTCCGGATAGGTAGGAGAAATAGTATTTGCCCCATCGGTCATCACGACCAAAACTTTGGTTAAATTATCATCTTTAGGCGCGGCGTCAGCAAATGGATATTTATCGGTTAATAATCTCCAACCCCATATTAGTCCGGCAGGAACATAAGTATAATCCCTAGCACTCATAGCATTTATGCCTGCAACAATTTCGCTTTTAACATTAGTTAATCGCGTTAAAGGGTTGGATTTGCAATTATTCCATCTCATTAATAAGCCAGGCACTTTTTCAAGATTATATCCATCATCAGTCGTATTTCGAGGATAATCACGCGATCCGACACAACCATACCATCTATATTTTTGCGGTGACCTTGGAGTACAAGTCCATACAGGCTCTCCTAAAGAGCCTGTACAATTATAATATACCCATCTGGAACAGGTCGTAGCAACGCCATCTATAACACAGGGGTAATTTTCTCTCCTTCTATCGCATTTCCTGGTGGAATTAGGATAGGTATTTCGACAATAGTCAGGACGTGAAACTTCATAGTCATCTGGCACTTCAATTCCAGGCTCATTACGATTGCTCATACCGATATTGACATAACGAGAAAAAGGAACAAGGCCGATTTTTACAGTTCCATCAGTTTCTTCTTCCATTATTATATCAACCATATTTTTTGCAGCATTCTTCAAATTAGCAATTTTACTACCGCGCATAGAATAGGTCGTATCAAGAACCAAAGCCACCTCAAGATTAGAGCCCGAAATATCAATTTCTGAAAAAATATTAATATCCAGCTTATTTATCCCAATAAATTTAAGAAAAATGGTCGGCATAGGATAAGAAGCATCCACCCTTACGCCATTTTCAATCTGACTGGCAACAATGGTTGAATTTTCAACCACGCCCAGCCTTACTAAATTATTATCATAGACATCTTTAGCAATAGTTTGCATTTTTGCTAAATCATCTTTAGCCTCACGCGCTGCAGCCAAAGCAGCAGAATCGGTTGCCACCTGCATCTCTGCTCTGATAGCGGAAGCGTTAGAATAATCAATTATCGCCCCCGCCAGCGCCATAAGGGGAATTATCATAAGAGCTAAAATAACTGCAAAAGCTCCCTCATTCTCGCTTTTTAAGAATTTAATAAATTTATCAGCTCTATTAAAAAATAAAAATCTATTCATGAGCCAATTATCTCCTATCACAATCCCCCTTCCCATTATTATATATGAAAAGGGTGAATCTCGGCTTAATAATTTACATCTCTCCCATACAGTCAAACGATTAGAGAAGTAGGTTACATATCAGAATTATTTTGAAATACGTAAATTTTTCAAATTATCGGCTATTTTTTCAAATGATTCTAATAATTCATCTCCATCTTCTGCATCAAAATATTCTCCGCCATTTCCGGCACATTTTTTAAGAATCTTTTTGATTTTTTTGTTAGAAACATCAAAAGCTATAGTATAAAGAATTATATCATCATCCTTAATATTTTCGCATAATTCTTTGGTAATTTTATTTGCTTCCTTTTTTCTATATCTATCATGTAGTGGGTAAGAGGGCGATATAGTATTTGCGCCATCGGTCATGAGAATAAGCACTTTGGATATTGCATTTTCTTTTGGTGAAGCATCCGTAAAAGGAATTGAATTAGAAAGAAGGCGCCACCCCCAAACTAATCCCGCAGGAATATATGTTCTATCCCTTGCTGTTAAATTATTGATCGCATTAATAACTTCATTACGATTATTAGTTAATCTTGTTAACTCATTAACTCTACACTCATTTCTGTCCATTAAAAGGCCTGGCACTTTTTGCAAATCATAATCATCATCCGTAGTATTTAACGGATAGTCTCTAGAACCAACGCAACCATACCATCTATAAATACGCGGCTGACATTGCAAACCGCCACAATTATATCTTCTCCATTTATAGCAGGTTGAAGGAACCCCATCAATTACACAAGGATAAGGATTGGTTCTCCTCCACTGGCATCTTCTCCAGCAATTTTTCCCATCTTGATAATCGGGAGGGACATCTATTCCGGGTTCATTGCGGTTGGAAAGACCAATATTTACATAACGTGCAAAAGGAACAATACCAATTTTTACAGATCCACCGCTGACATTTTCCATAATAGTTTTAGTTAATTTCCTTGCAGATTTTTTTAGTTCTCGTAATTTTCTGCCATTCATGGAAAATGTAGTATCCAAAACAAGCGCAACTTCCAATAAAGCTGCAGAAGATACTACTTCGGAGAAAACTGATACTTTTATCTCTTTTAAGCCAACAAGCCGAAGAAAACTTGTTTTAACTGTTGAACTGGCATCAACTCTGACGCCGTCCTTAGTATATGAGGCCTTAATTTTTAGATTGTCAAAATAGATATTATTCTTGATATTATCGTCAAAAATATCTTCTGCTACTTTCTGCAATTCTTTGTAATCATCATCATCCACCTTTATTGCCGCGAGAGCCGCTGTATCGGCGGCAATCTGCATTTCTTTACGAACATTTGATACGGCAGAATAATCTACCATAGCGCCCGAAAGGGCTACTATCGGGATAATAATTACAGCAAAAATAATAGCAACCGCGCCTTTATTTTCTTCTATTATAAAATTTATGAATGAAGAAAAAATTTTTCCAAAAACAGATATTTGCATTAAACCGACCAAAACCCACCAGACTTTACCGGCAGTAATGTATAAGCAAAAAATAAATTTCACTTTAACAAAAATGGTAGAATTTCAGATAATGGTTTAATGATTTGCTAATTAGCAGATAGTTAGTCTGATTATTGTTGAATTATCATCCATAACCGCGCTGGACGTGATCTTGCCCCTATAGATTGGTCTAAATTTATGTAGAGTCTGCTTAACTTTATAGGAGCAGATTTATGAAGATGGCACCGCTCTGTCGGGAATTTGGCATACGCGCCGCACTGGTTATAAAATTTATAACCGTTACAAAGAATATGGTTTGG
>WFXU01000011.1:12500-74315 GCA_015490455.1 Hyphomicrobiales bacterium | reverse complement strand
ATATTAGTATGTGAACAAAATTTAGGCAAAATAATTTAATATAAATATTGCTTTAATTTGCTAACTATTTCAAAATAGAAAATATTGTTGGAGAAAATGAATAAAAAATACGATATTATAATTGTTGGCGGGGGTGCTGTCGGCCTGACAATGGCCGCTTGTCTGGCGCGTTTTGATGATTCTCTCAAAATCGCCATTTGTGATAAAAATCCCTTTATAGTGCCCGTTGATTCTCGCGCTTCAGCTTTAGCCGCGGGCATATTAAATATATTTGATGCTATTGGCATTTGGCAGGAGATGAAAAAACTGTCTAATCCAATAGAAAAAATGGAAATTACCGATTCGGGCGAAGGTGACATTTCGCGCCCTCTTTTCTTGCAATTTGCAGGTAATATTGCACCAGATACGCCTTTTGCCTACATGGTGCCAAATGTCGTTACAATTAAATTGCTGCTTAAGGCCATAAAGGGCAAGGTGGATATGATAAGCCCAATAAATATTCGTGAGCTAAAGAGCGATGAATATAGAGCTAGGCTAATTTTGGATAATAATAAAGAGCTAAGTGCGGATTTAATAATTGCTGCCGATGGAAAAGAATCGCTATTAAGAAAATTAGCTAAAATAAAAACAAATGGTCATTCATATGGTCAGAGTGGTATTGTAACTACTATTGAGCATGAAAAAGAGCATAATAATGTGGCTTATGAGCATTTTCGTCCAAACGGACCATTTGCCTCTTTACCGCTTTTGGGTAAACAATCATCATTAGTATGGACGGAAAAAACAAAAAATGCTGAATCATATAAAAATATGCCCCATAATGAAGTTGAGCCAATCATAGAAGAAATAATGGGAGCAAATTTGGGAAAAGTAAAAATAGTTGAAAAAGTGCAAACCTTTCCTTTCAAATTACAAATAGCGGATAATTTTATCACTAATCGTCTTGTTTTAATCGGCGATTCGGCGCATGCAATTCATCCTGTTTCCGGTCAGGGAATGAATTTAGGATTAAAAGATGTTGCGGCTTTAGTGCAAATTCTTGTTAATGCGCGTCGTTTAGGGCAGGACATTGGCGCCCATAATGTGCTTGAAAGCTACCAGAAATGGCGCCGTTTTGATGTAATATTGATGGCGATGATGACCGATTGTCTGGTAAGGCTGTTTTCCAATGATATAGCCCCAATCAGAATTGCACGCGATATTGGTCTTGGCTTGGTTGATAAAATGCCCTTTGTTAAAAATTATCTTATTCGCCATGCGGCAGCTATAAGCTCAACTTCGGGCGAAGTGCCAAAATTATTATTGGGGCAGGCCATATAATATATAATTACAAAACTATAATACCTATAGACAGATAATATGAATTGGGTGATTTCTTCCTGAGCTAAACTGAGCTAGACTTCTTGAACGGAAATAATATCAGGAATAAAATGGCGCAATAAATTTTCAACACCGCTTTTTAATGTAGCGGTAGATGACGGACAGCCCGCGCAGGCTCCTTTCATTCGCAAAAAAACCACCCCATCCTTAAAGCCCTTAAAAGTAATATCGCCCCCATCCATAGCGACAGCAGGGCGCACACGCGTATCAAGTAATTCTTTGATGATTTCTACCGTTTCACTATCTTTTTCATCAAAAAATTCACTTTCCTCCCTTTCCTCTTTTGCCTCTATTTTATCCATATTATCTATTATTGGAACATCAGAGAGAAAATGATCCATTATTGTGCCAAGAATAAGCGGCTTTATATGTTCCCACTCAACATTATTTTTTGTTACCGATATAAAGTCCGCACCTAAAAAAACTGACACAACTCCATCAATTTCAAATAATGCGCTTGCCAGCGGAGAAATTTCTGCTGACCTTTTATTGGTGAAATTATAAGGCTCACCCGAAATTACCTCCCGGCCGGGTAAGAATTTAAGTGCATCCGGATTTGGCGTTGCCTGCGTTTGGATAAACATAAATCAACTCTCTTTAACCAACTAGCCCTTATATAATATTTTTTTATCATTAGTAAAGCGAGATAGGCAAATATTATCGCTTTATAAATTTATTTAGCAAAGAGCGATAATTTGCTCGTCACTTAACCCGCCCGGAACAATGGTTACAGGAATAGGAAGAGCATTTGCAGAACGGGTCGCAAAAGCAGAAACAAGCGGTCCAGGACCTTTAGAGGACGTACCAGAAGCAAGAACCAAAATGCCAATATCCTTATCCTCATGGATAAGTTTTTCTACCTCTTCGGCCTTTTGTCCTTCACGCACAACAGTTTCAACCTTTATATTCCCTATTGATTTTATTCGTTCTGAGCGAATTTTTAATAATTGTTCTGCCTGCTCCATTGCTTCTTGACGCATAATATTTTCAACCCCCAGCCAATGTTGAAACTGGTCAGGCTCAATAATTGCCAGTAATTTTACCGTTCCCCCCGTCCGTTTGACCCGATAGGCAGCAAATGTAACGGCGCGATCACATTCATCCGTCTCATCAATTATTACAAGAAATTTCCGTCCATATTCAGAATTTTTTTCCAACAAATTTCACCGCCCCTTCTTAACCGTCCCTTGTTTTAATTATCTAAATTTAAGTCATTCTATTCTATCTTATTCTATCCTGTCCATCCTATCACTTTCATTCCCTTTTGCCCCTTTTGCCCCTTTTGCACCTTTGCTCCTTCATCCTGTTCCTCTATTTCTCCCCTATTTCCCCCTTGCCCCCTTGTTCACTTGCACGCATTATAGGCTAATAGAACAACCTAAAATATGACTGCTTGATAGCTACAAATTGACTGACCAAATTTGTCTAATTTGATTTAGTCAATTCATTATTTAATGCCTTTCTAATCAATTTTATAGTTTCACTAACCCCATAAAGGGCAATGAATGAGCCAAATCTAGGCCCCTGATTCTGCCCCAACAATATTTGATAGAGCGCCTTAAACCAGTCCCTTAAAGGTTCAAACTCAAATTCATTGCCGATTTTATAAATAAGTTCTTGAATTTTTTTACCATCATGAGAATCGCCAAATTCTTCTAACCCCTTCATTAAAGCTAATAGGGCTTGGCGCTCTTCTTCATTTGGCGAACGATAAATTTTACTTGGCTTAATAAAATCATGAAAATAGCTAATGGCAAAACCTACCAAACGATCTAATTCTGGGTGGGTTTTTGGTGTTGCTCCAGTTACATATTTAGAGATAAAACCCCAAAGAACCTTTTTATCTTCGGCATTAGCAGCAGAAACAAGATTTAATAATAGGGTAAAACTTATTGGCACATCATGTTTTCCCGGATTGCCAGAATGAATATGAAAGGCTGGATTTTCTAATTGCGCGGCCCTATCCTGCCTATGATAAGCATCAACAAATTGATAATATTCATCAACCGTTTTGGGAATAATATCAAAATATAATTTTTTGGCAGTTTTTGGCTTTTGAAACATAAATAGGGCAAGGCTTTCGGGGGTAGCATATTTTAACCATTCCTGCATGGTTAGGCCATTTCCCTTTGATTTTGAAATTTTTTGCCCCTTTTCATCAAGAAATAATTCATAATTAAAGCCTTCTGGGGGAGTGCCGCCCATTGCTTTTACTATGCGTGAGGAAAGTCTTACCGAATCTATCAGATCTTTGCCAGCCATTTCATAATCCACCCCTAAAGCGAACCAGCGTAAAGCCCAATCGGCTTTCCACTGACATTTTACCGCTCCCCCCTTAACGCTAGTTTCAACTTCTTCCTTTGTTTGCGGATCAACATAAGTAATTGTGCCCTTTATTTCGTCTCTAGCAATCATTGGCACTTGCAAAACCTTCCCACTTTTTTTGCAAATTGGCAAAAAGGGCGAATAGGTAGCTCGTCTTTCTTCCCCCAATGTTGGCAAAATAATATCCATTATTTTGTCATAATTTTTTAGCATTTTCATCAACGCTTCATCAAATCGCCCCGAACTATAATATTCAGTGGCGGAAGCAAATTCATAATCAAAGCCAAAACTATCCAAAAAACCTCTTAAGCGAGCATTATTGGCAGCGGCAAAGGAAGGATATTCATTTGAAAATGGGTCAGGAATGCGCGAAAGAGGCATATTAAGATAGGCGCGCATCATTTCCTTGTTTGGAACATTATCCGGAACTTTTCTTAATCCATCCAAATCATCAGAAAAACAAATTAATTTGCTCTCTATTTCCCCTTTAGTCAATAAATGAAAGGCCGTCCTGACCATTGTAGTGCGGGCAACCTCACCAAAAGTGCCGATATGGGGTAAGCCTGAGGGGCCATATCCTGTTTGAAAAATTACCTTTTTTTGCCCCGTTCTCTTTATACGATTAACCAATTTTTTTGCTTCAACAAAGGGCCAGGCTTTGGCATTTTGCGCTAATTCGTAAAATTCAGAATCAAGTTCGGCTAATTTACTATCTTGCACTTTATTTCTCTTTCAATATTTATTTTGCAATATTTATTTTCACAATATTGTCCCGTAAAATTTTTCCCGATATTACATTTTTGCTACCTTCAGTCAATTTTGCATTTATAAATAAACCATTAGACCTTTTTCCCAAATAAAGCTAAGCTAATATAATTAGAGGATCATTATCATGCTTTCAGCTCAAGATGGTTTAGTATATTTAATGGTGGTTACAGCAGCCGCCGATAGTTCACTCAGTAATGTGGAATTAGATAGAATTGGCGCATTAGTGGAGCGTTTGCCAATATTTTCTAACTATTCACGCGATAGATTAGCTGATAAGGCAACGGAAACTATTGATTTAATGCATCAGGTTGCAGATTTGGATAGTGTGCTAGATTTGGCACTCAAAGCAATTCCCGATAGGTTGCACGATACGGCCTATGCCTTATGTGTGGAAGTAGCCGCAGTTGATTTAGAGCTTGAGCAGGAAGAATTGCGCTGGCTTGAGATGATACGCGATAAATTATCAATAGATCGTCTAACAAGCGCAGCAATTGAGGTGGCCGCACGTGCCAGATTGAGAAAAGCATAAATTCATAATTATTCCATAAATAGCTGGAAAAATATTTATTATAATATATATTAGCTTTTGCTAATGTTTAGGCTCACTCATATGTCTTTATTTGGATTAGATGAAAATATAATTAGGTTAAGTTTTTTTATTTCCATATTTTTGCTTATGGCGCTGTTGGAAACAATATTTCCGCGCCGCGCCCGTCATTTTAAGCGTTCAAAGCGCTGGGTGACAAATTTTGCAATTATTTTCACCAATTATATAGCGATATTTGCAGTCAGTTTTATTATTCCCGTTACGGCAATATTAAGCGCGCACTGGGCGCAAAAAAATGGCTTTGGCCTATTTAACAATATTGACTGGTCAGTAGGAATAAAATATTTACTATCCCTTCTTATGCTTGATTTTGCCATTTGGCTGCAACATTTAATTTTTCATAAAGTTCCTATTTTATGGCGTCTACATAGGGTGCACCATGCCGATGAGGAAATTGACGCTTCCACCGCGCTAAGGTTTCATCCGCTTGAAATCATTATTTCAATTTTTATTAAATCCCTTGTGGTTGTTCTAATTGGAGCGCCAGTGGAACTGGTAGTTATATTTGAAATTATTCTAAATGGCGCAGCAATATTTAATCATGCCAATTATAAATTGCCATTATGGCTTGATAAAATTTTAAGATTAATAATCGTAACGCCAGATATGCACCGCATCCATCATTCCACCTATCATAAGGAAACCGATAGTAATTACGGATTTGCCCTTTCAATTTGGGATCATATATTTAGGACATATATTGCCTCTCCAAGAGAGGGACATGAAAAAATGAAAATAGGGCTTGAGTGGCAAAATGGCATTTCCAGTAATTATTTTTGGAGCTTAAAACTTCCCTTTACCAATCCCCCTCCGGCTCCTTCTGCCAAAAATTCTAATAAAAACTAATGGGAAACCATCTTAAATATAATTCATCTAATTTGCCATTTTGCTTTAATTCATAAAGGGCATAATTTATTGTTTGGCGCAATTTTTCATTTTTCTTAACTGTTGCAATTGCCAGACCTTCGCCAAAATAATCGCTGTTAAAAAAAGATTTTCCCACAAAGACGCAACAATTTATATTTTCATTTAACCAGAATGAGGCATTTAGTGCATCGCCAAAATATGCATAACTAACCCCATCTTTCATCGCTTTTAATGCCTGTTTTTCACCGGGAAATTTTATTTGCTCAATCTCTGGGAAATAATCGGTTAAAAATTTCTCATGCACAGAATTAGCTACAATAGATATTTTTTTTCCGGCCAGATTATCTAAGTTAAATGTTGGAATATTTATTTTTCTACTTACAAAACGCGCCGGAAACATTAAATAAATATCTGAAAAATCAAATTTTTGTGCACTTTGCTTATTAATAGCCAAGCCGGCTATTATCGCATCTCCCTGATTATCATTCAATGCTTCCTTTATTTGCTCCCAAGGCCAGTCCTGAATGGTGCAGGAAATATTTAATATAGCGCAAATTTCTTTGCTCAAATCAATATTAAACCCTTCCAGCCGGCCTAAATTATTGCGATAATTAAAGGGAAAAAAATCGGCACTGGTTAAAAATCTGATTGCAGGCAACAAAGGCTCGGGTGGTTTTAATTTAGCATTAGGGTCAGAATGATATGGAAATGAAACTATAATATTATCGTCAATAATATTTTGCTCTTTGGCAAAAACTGAATATGGGAAAAAAAGGGAAAAAAGGAACAAATATGGGAAAATGATTTTTATTTGCCTAAAAATATTCATTTTTCCAATTCCCCATTAATCCCTAATTGACAAAGCCAATAATATTATGAACCTCTTTCATTGTTTTTGTTGCTATTTCTCTGGCACGTTCCGCGCCCGAATGTAAAATATCCTCAATTTGCTTTTTATCATTAAGATAGAGCGATATTTTTTTGTTTATCGGGGCTAATTTTTCCACTGCTAATTCGGCTAAAGCGGGCTTAAACACACCAAAACCCTTTCCGCCAAATTCATCTAATATTCCCTGTTTTGATTTTTCGCTTAAAGCAGCATAAATACCCACTAAATTATCCGCTTCAGGCCTTCCCTTTAGCCCCGCAACTTCAAAAGGTAGATTATCAGCATCAGATTTTGCCTTTTTAATTTTTTTAGCAATTAAATCTGCACTATCGGTGAGTGAAATTTTAGCTAAATCTGACGGATCAGAAGAAGACATTTTCTTTGTGCCATCACGTAAGGACATAATTCTTGCCGTCTCTCCTGCAATTAATGGCTCAGTTATGGGGAAAAAATTAACATTATAATCATTATTAAATTTAATAGCTATATCGCGCGTTAATTCTAAATGTTGTTTTTGATCTTCCCCCACCGGCACATGGGTTGCCTTATATAATAAAATATCAGCTGCCATCAGAGCCGGATAGGCGAATAATCCAAGCGAGACATTTTGCGAATTTTTGCCTGCCTTATCCTTAAATTGTGTCATGCGTTGCATCCAGCCCATGCGCGCTACACAATTAAAAATCCACGCCAATTCAGCATGCTGAACAACCTGACTCTGGTTAAAAATAATAGATTTTTCAGCATCTATTCCCGCAGCCAGATAGGCTGCTGCAACTTCTAAAGTAGAATTATATAATTTTTCTGGATCTTGCCAGACGGTAATTGCGTGCATATCAACAACACAATAAATACAATTATGCGTATCCTGTAAGGGCACAAAGCGCTTAATTGCTCCAAGATAATTGCCCAAATGTAATTTACCCGATGGTTGAATTCCCGAAAAAACACGTGCTGGAAAGCTCATATTAAACCCTATTATAATATTTTTATATGTGATTATTAATTGGCATTATTCATTTATAACTTTGTTCTCATTAGCATTGGCGTTTCTTTTAACAAAGGAAAAAATATTTCTAAAGGGCAAAATATTGGCAAAATGGATAAGGGTAAAATAAAATATTATCGCAATAAAAATTATTAAAAAAAGTGCCGTTATTTGCAAAATAAAACCCATTTGCCGCAAAAGAAATATATTAAATAAATGGCTAAATATAATAATTATTACTCCCATCATTATTGCGCTTAATAATATGAGGCTTTGCTGCTTTATTTGCCTAGAATCCAAAGAAAAATAATTATTTTTTTTCAGGGTAAAATATAGAAGAAAAAAATTAATCCAGGCCGAAATAGTAGTAGCGATAGCTATACCGACATGTTCAAATTTTGGGAATAAAATAAGGCTAATAATTATATTAGCCACAACCGAAATAGCCGCAAAGATGGTTGGGATTTTGGTATTTTTGCGGGCAAAAAATTGTGGCTGTAATAATTTTATCAAAATAAAGGCGGGTAAACCAAAAGAAAAGCCAATTAGGCTATTTGCCGTTGCCCTTGTTGCTTCTTTGCTAAAAGCGCCATGTTCAAATAATGTTGCAATAATCGGCTCGGCCAGCAAAATAAGACCAATAGTAGCCGGCATAGTTAGAACCATAGCAAAAATAAGCGAATTATCCATTGAGCGCCTGGCAGCCTTTTTGCGATTTGCGCTTAAATGGCGTGATAATTCTGGTAATAAAACAACACCAATGGCAATTCCGATTAAACCTAAGGGCAGTTGATAGAGCCTATCGGCATAATAAAGATAAGAAATTGCCGATTGGGCATTTGAGGCGATAATAGTGCCAACAACAATATTTATCTGTGTAACACCACCACTTAATATTGCCGGCAGTGCCAACAGCCAAAATTGACGCACATCCTCATTCATTTTTGGCAAGGAAATTTTTGGCAAAAAGCCCATATTTTTAACCGCCCAAACCACAATGATTAATTGAGCTAGCCCGCCAAAAAACACCCCAATAGAAAGCCAGATCCCTGCGGATTTTTCTCCCGCTTGAGTTATAAAAACCAAAATAATTAGCAAAATAACAAGCACAATATTCAGCATAACCGGAGCAAAAGCGGCAGCAAGAAATTTACCCAAACCATTTAATATGCCCCCAAAGGCAGCCATTAATGACATAAAGGCTAAATAGGGAAAACAAATTCTGGCTAGTAAAACGGTAAATTCAAATTTTTCCCTATCCTCAACAAAGCCAAACACAAATATTCTCATTATTTGCGGCATGAAAATTTCTGCCAAAATTGTTAGAATAAGCAACACGATAAACAACCAGGCAATAATATGTGTAGCAAAAATGCGCGCTTGCTTTACGCCATTATTTTCTAATTTAGAGGCAAAAAGCGGGATAAAGGCCGAATTAAAAGCCCCTTCTGCTAATAATCTACGAAAAAGATTGGGCAAACGAAAAGCGGCAAAAAAAGCATTGGCCACCATGCCAGTGCCAAGAACCGAAGCCAATAATATATCACGAACAAAACCAAGCACCCGTGAAATAAGCGTCATGGCAGAAACATTGAAAAAATTTTTATAAAGATTCATAATTTCTGCTCTGGCTCCAAAACTTTCATCAAACTTGCATGAATACGATTTTGTCTTGTCTTTTGTTCAATTTTTCCCCCCGTTAAATCGGTAACATAAAATACATCTACCGCCTTTTCGCCATAGGTAGAAATATGAGCTGAGCCAATAGTTAAATTAAGGTCAGAAATAGTCATGGTTAAATCACGTAATAATCCGGTTCTATCGAGCCCAGAAACTTCAAGAACAGTAAATTTATTTGATAAATTATTAGAAATAAGAACTTCAGCGGGGACACTAAATGGTTTTAAGCGGCGGTTTAATCGGGTATTTTTGATTGGGGTTCTATCCAAATAGCGTGTCCCTTCAAGCAATTGCCTAACAGTTTCAATAATACGATGGGCACGAATTGTTTCATCTTCATCACTGGCAAAAGATCGCCTTAACTGCAATGTGTCTAATGCCTGCCCATCACGCATAGAGACAATTTGCGCACCAACTATTGATGCTTCAGCCATTGTGCAAGCCCCTGCAATCATGGTTAAAAGGCGGGGATGATCGGCTGTATAAAATGAAATTTCGGTAATTGATTCAAATGACTTAACGTGAATTGTGCCTGAAAAGGGCTGTTTTTCCTTGTCCGCCCTTCTTATCATTTTAGCATGTTTTAATTGTAATTCTAAATCGGTGCGCAACCAATAAGAACTATAATGGCGTTTTTGATATTTTGCTATTTCTGCTTTGCTCCAGTCGGTTAATTTTTCACTTAAAGCCTGTTTGGCTCTTTCAATTCTATCACTTTGGGAAATTTGTGAATGTCCCCCCGACAGCAGCGGCTCGGTTGCATAATAAAGGGCTCTTAATAATGAGCCTTTCCAGCCAGTCCAAACTCCCGGACCAACGGCGCGAATATCGCAAGCGGTTAAAATCATCAAAAGAGCTAATCTTGCCGGACTTTGCACAATATTGGCAAAATTTCTGGCGGTTGCAGGGTCCTGAATGTCGCGCGATTGGGCAATTTCACTCATTAATAAATGATTTTCCACTAACCAGACAACGGTTTGCGTTTCAGCCGCGCTTAATCTTAGGCGCTGACAAAATCGCTTTGCTACCCTTGCCCCTGCGATAGAATGATCTTCATCGCGCCCCTTTGCTATATCGTGCAAAAACAGAGCGATAAATAACAATTTTATATCGCTCAAAGTTGGCAATAATTCATGTGTTAATGGCAATTCATCTTTTAATTCCCCATTGACAATTGAAGCTATAACCCCAACAGAGCGGATAAGATGTTCATCAACAGTATAATGATGATACATATTAAATTGCATTAAAGCGACAATTTTGCCAAAATCAGGCACAAAACGCCCAAGCACACCGCTTTCATTCATTCGCCTTAATGTTCTTTCTACTGTTTTGGCATTGGTTAAAATTTCCAAAAAATATTGGTTTGCTTGCGGATTATCACGTAAATCCTTATTGATAAATCTTAATGAGCGGGTAATAAATTTGAACGCTTCAGGATGAAATAGAAGATCTTTTTTACTCGCCAGCCAAAATATTTTAATTAGATTAAGCGGATTTTTGGCAAAAACATCTTCATTGGCAATATTAATTCTGTTTCTTTCAATAATAAAATCTGGCTCATTCTTAATGGTTTTTCTTCTATTTCCACCAATTCCCTCAAGCGCTAGGCCTAGATAATTTGATTTGCCAGCATGAGAAAATTCTAACACCGAACAAAATATACGCGTTAAATCACCAACATCTTTAGCCACTAAAAAATAACGTTTCATAAAGCGCTCAACCGCCAACATCGAACCTTTTTGCCTAAAGCCCATACGTTTTGCTAATGCTGGTTGCACGTCAAATGTAAGAGTTTCATCAGCTCTTTTGGTCAAAAAATGTAAATGACAACGAACCGTCCATAAAAAATTTTCAGCCCTTTCAAAAAGCCGTAATTCGGAGGCGCTAAAAACGCCTTTTTTCACCAAATCACGATTATTTTTTACTCTGTAAAAATATTTCCCAATCCAATAAAGAGTGTTCAGATCGCGCAATCCCCCCTTACCCTCTTTGACATTTGGCTCAACCACATAACGCGTATCCCCCATTCTTTCGTGACGTAAATCACGCTCTTGTAATTTAGCGGCAATAAATTGGGGACCTGTTTTAAGCATTATTTCCTTTTCAAACCGGCTTATTAATTTATCAAAAATTTGCCTATCACCACTTAAAAAACGCGCTTCCAATGTTGCCGTACGCACAGTCATATCGGTTTTAGCCATAGAAAGACATTCTTTCACCGAGCGAACAGCATGGCCTATTTTTTGCCGTAAATCCCATAAAATATATAAAATATACTCAATTATTTCTTCATTTCTTTTAGCCTGAGCATTAGTTTGTCTGCTTGGTAGAATAAATAATAAATCAATATCTGATCCTGGCGCTAAAGTTGCGCGCCCATATCCACCTACCGCCGCAATTGCCAAAGTGCATTTTTCTTTATTTCTTTGCGCATAAACATATTGGGAAGCAAATATATGAACCGCCTTTACTATTTCGTCCTGGCTTTTACAAATATTTCTAGCACATCTCTCACCCTTATTATTAGCCAGCAAATCGGCTTCCGCTCCCTTATGGGCTTTATCTAGGCTAGATTTAATATGGCGTAAAAAAATTGAACGTGCTTTGACGCTATTGGCCTTTTCACCATTTATTTCCGCCAAAGCCCTACTTATTATTTGCTCCGCATTTTCAAGAACATAATTATTTTTTTTCGGCTTTAATTTAATTTTGCTAGCCATCATGTAACTTTTTTAACTGATAGAGAAACTCAATTGCTTTAAGGGGAGTTAACTCATCTGGATTTAATTCATCAAGCATTTCTTTAACAGGATCATATATTTTTTCTTTCTCTTTAATGACAGAAGAGAAAAGCGGCAAATCATCTAATATTGCATGATGATTATTTGAAGGATGTTTTTCCAGTAAATCAAGCACTTCCCTTGCTCTTTTAATAACCGGTTCGGCTAAACCGGCTAATTTTGCTACCTGAATACCATAAGATCTATCCGCCGCTCCCCTTACTACCTCGTGTAAAAATATTACTTCTCCCTTATATTCACGCACTTTCATTGTATGATTAGAAGCCCTATCTAAATTATTGGCTAGGGAAGTTAATTCGTGAAAATGAGTAGCAAATAGAGCACGGGAGCGGTTTATCTTATTAAGAAATTCAGCCGTTGCCCAAGCAATTGACAACCCATCAAAAGTTGAAGTGCCGCGCCCTATCTCATCAAGAATTACAAGGGATTTATTGCTAGCATTATTAAGAATTGTTGCCGTTTCAACCATTTCCACCATAAAGGTAGAGCGCCCCCTTGCTATATCATCAGAAGCGCCAACGCGCGAAAAAACCCTATCAACTATACCAATATGTGCCGAATTTGCCGGCACAAAGGAACCCATTTGCGCTAAAATTGCTATAAGCGCATTTTGTCTTAGAAAAGTGGATTTGCCTCCCATATTGGGACCGGTAATTAGCCATAATTGTCCTCCCTCCTCTTCATTTTCACCCGAGAGATTACAATCATTCATTACAAAATTTTTCCCCTCCCTTTTGAGAGTTTCTTCAACGACCGGATGACGTCCTCCTTCAATATTAAAACAAAGCGAATCATCTATTTTTGGGCGACAAAAATTGCGCCTAGCAGCCAGTTCGGCCAAAGCCAAAGCCAAATCCAATTTAGCTAAACTATCCGCAGCCTGCTGCAAAATGGCACTATTTTGCAATATTTCCTGTTTTAGAGAAGCAAAAATCTCTAACTCAATTTCCAACGCTTTTGCTTGGGCTAAAAATATTTCACTCTCTAATTGCGCTAATTTCTTAGTAGTAAAGCGCATAGCATTAGCCATTGTCTGGCGATGAATAAATTTTTGTCCAAATTGTTCTCCCAATAATTTATTCCCATGGGCAATGGGAACTTCCACAAAATATCCCAATACCCGATTATGTTTAATTTTTAGATTTTTTATTTGGCATTCCTGGCTTAATTCCTGCTGTAGGGCGCTAATTATTGTGCGGCTTTCACTAGCAAGGCGGCGTTGCCTATCTAGTTCTGCAGAAAAAGACTGCCTAATAAAGCCGCCATCTGCCTTTTTTACGGGTGGCTCGTCAATAAAGGCTTTATGTAATTTTTCTCCCAAAGAAGAAGGTAATTTTTCTAAATTGGCAATAATATTATTTAGCGCTTTTGGTAAATTATCCTTTTGCAAAAGCAGTTTTTTAATAATAATTGCTCGCATAATTGCTTGGCCAATATTGGCCAAATCGCGCGGCCCGCTCCTATCAAGCCAAAGGCGGGTTAAAGCGCGGGCAATATCGGGAAAAGAGCGGATATTTTTTCTTAATTCTTCACGATAAATATTGTCTGAAAATAAAGATTCAACCATATCAAGACGTTCATTTATTCTTTCCTTATTGGTTAGGGGCGCTGTTATTCTTCTTGCCAATAGGCGCGATCCGGCTGGTGTTAAGCAAAGATCTATATTATCGCGTAAAGAACCTTTAATCTCACCCTGATTATTGGTTAATAATTCAAGCGAATTTCTGCTTGCTTCATCGATTGACATTAAGGAATTAATATTTTTTCTAATTGGCTTACGCAAAGAAATGGTTGCGTTTTTTTGCGTAAAATTAATATAGGAAATTAGGGCATTTAGAGCCGAAAGGGGCGGGCGGGAAATATTATCTATATTAAAATCTGCAAAATTTTGCTTTAATTTTATATTTGCCCCTTCACTAGCAAAATTATCATCTTTAATAATAGTGGTTTTATTGAGATAATCATTAGGAAAAACAGATTTTTGCTGCATTTTAGCAAGATTTTTTTGTGAAATAATTATTTCACTTGGGTCAATAAGAGATATTTCATCAATAATTTGTTGTTCATCTATTTGCGTAAAAAATATCTCGCCCGTAGAAATATCCGCCCAAGCCAGCGCATATTGTAAATTTTCATGTTCAATAAATGAAATAGCGCAGAGAAAATTATTATTATTAGATGGTAATAATTCATCTTCGGTGATTGTTCCAGCGCTAACTAAGCGCACAACATCGCGTTTTACTACTGATTTTGCGCCGCGTTTTTTAGCTTCTAACGGGTCTTCTAACTGTTCACAAATAGCAACCTTATGCCCTAAAGAAATAAGTTTTTTAAGGTAGGTTTGCGCCGCATGGATAGGCACGCCGCACATGGGAATATCTTTATCTAAATATTTGCCGCGCTTGGTTAAAACAATCCCCAATGCTTTTGAAGCTATTTCAGCATCTTCAAAAAATAATTCATAAAAATCACCCATGCGATAAAATAATAGATAATCCGGATTAACCGCCTTTATTTCTAAAAATTGCGCCATCATCGGGGTTGGCTTAAATTGCTCTTTTGCTTTGGCAGGTGCTTTTTCTGCTGCCCTTGCTGCCTCTGCTGCCTTTGTCGCAACATTATGCTTAAGCGCCTGCTCTTTATCTGGGGCTTTATATTCTGCTTGATCCATAATTTATATAAATCCTATATTTATTTTAATCTTATGGCTAAATTAAACTAAATCCAAGCACTATATTTTCATATTTTGCCTTGTTATTAGCATAATTCCCTGACTAATCTATTTTGGCAAATTATTAGCAATTTAGAAGGGGAATTGGAGGGAAAAATGGGATTTTCTAAATTTTTTTCAGCACTTATTATTGCTTTAGGCATAGCGCTTAGTGGTTGGTTTATTGCTAATGGTTTTATTATTTCGCGCGAGCCTGTTCGTATTGTTACGGTTAAGGGGCTTTCTGAAAGGATTGTTAGGGCAGATCTTGGTTTTTTACCAATTCAATTTATTGCTTCTGGGGCAAATCTTGAACAAGCGCGCATTGAACTTGAAAAAAGCGAACAAGCAGTTAGGCGGTTTTTAGCCGATAAGGGCTTTGAGAGATCAGAAATAAAGGTGCAAAATATTACGGTGCGCGATAGGGCTGCTGGCTATTCAAATAATAATATTGATGTAAATTTTCGCTTTATCCTAACCCAAAGCATAATGGTTAGTTCAAAAAATGTTGAAAAAATTTCCCTAGCTGCCCGCTCAATTTCTGATCTTTTACGAGAAGGAGTAGTTTTTTCTTCTGATTCTTATTCTTCTGGACCAACTTATATTTTTACCAATCTTAACGCCCTAAAGGGTGAAATGCTAAGCGAAGCAACAAAGAGAGCAAGAGAAGCGGCAACAAAATTTGCCATAGAATCACAATCCAAAGTTGGCAATATTAAATCCGCCAATCAGGGTGTTTTCCAAATTTTACCGGCAATTAACATTCCAGATGAAAGACCCGATAGGCAAATAGATAAGAAAATAAGGGTTGTTTCAACAATAACCTATTTTTTGATTGATTAAAGATTGCCTTCAAAAAAATATATGCTAATCATTAGCTGTTGGTGTCATAAATCAAAAATGATTTAGACTTAATAGGGAATATGGTGCGAATTACCCAACAGGGGTTCAATTCCATAACTGCCCCCGCAACTGTAAGTGATGAGTTTTTCTTATATGCCACTGGATTTACCGGGAAGGCTAGAAAGGCGATTAAAGACATCACAAGTCAGGAGACCTGCCAATTAATAATTTTAGCTCTTTTAATAACACGGGAGGTGTTGATAATGATATCTATAACCAAAATAAAATCTATTTCTATTTCTTCTTCTCTAATTGCCGGCTCTTTAGCCTTGTTCATTGGCTTATCGCTAATTTATGGCACTGGCATTGTGCAAAATATAGCGGTGCATAATGGTGCGCATGATATGCGCCATGCGCTTGGCTTTCCCTGCCACTAAATTTTTAAGAATATTGGAGAAATAAAATGGAAGTTTTTAAGCGAATATTTTTCGTTGCAATTCTTGCTGGGTTAATGGCGGGCATAGTGCAATCGGCAATTATGCAATGGCGGGTTGTGCCGCTTATTTTAGAGGCTGAACTTTATGAAATAAGTGAAGCTGACGCAATTAAGCATGAGCAAGAGGGGGAGCCGGTTGCCCCACATAAACATGAAATATCTGAGCAAGATTGGACGCCACAAGATGGGTTTGAAAGGATATTTTATACTGTTCTTGCAACTATTTTAACCGCCATAGGGTTCACCCTTATCATGGCGGCAATTTCAACCTTAATCAAACAGCCAATCACTACCCAAAATGGGCTATTATGGGGTTTAGCTGGATTTATTAGCTTTAATTTAATGCCGGCAATTGGTTTGCCGCCTGAACTGCCGGGCATGATAGCGGCTGAACTTGGCGCAAGGCAAATTTGGTGGTGGGGGACGGTGTTAGCAAGCGCTATTTCCATAATAATTTTGCTTAAATATCAAAAACCAATTGGGCTAATTGTGGCGCTTATTTTATTTTTATTGCCACATATAATTGGTGCGCCAATTCCACCAACATTAGAATCTGATGTTCCTGCCCATTTAGCAACTTCTTATGCCGCAAATGCTTTATTTACTTCGCTTAGTTTTTGGCTAACTGTTGGCTGGCTTTATGGCTTTTTTAATAAGAGGATAGGCTAGTGGTAACAAAAATTCCAACAACGATAATTACCGGCTTTTTAGGAGCCGGTAAAACAACAATAATTCAGCATATTTTAGAAAATGCCAGTGGTAAACGCATTGCCCTAATCATCAATGAATTTGGTGAAAAGGGCGTTGATGGCGAATTGCTTAAAGGTTGCGGCGATGAAAACTGCACTAAAGATGATGATATTGTAGAGCTCGCTAATGGTTGTATTTGCTGCACGGTGGCTGATGAATTTATCCCAACAATGGAGAAATTATTAGCACGAGAAAACCCACCCGAGCACATTATTATTGAAACTTCAGGGCTTGCTTTGCCCCAACCCTTAGTTAAGGCGTTTAATTGGCCTGAGATAAAAACAAAAGTAAGCATCGATGGTATTATTAGCGTGGTTGACGCTTTAGCGCTTAGTGAGGGGCGCTTTGCGGCAAATGAAGGGGCAGTAAATCAACAACGAGAACAAGATGAAATGCTTGATCATGAAACCCCGCTTGGCGAACTTTTTATAGATCAAATAATCTGCGCCGATTTAATCGTGATAAATAAAATTGATATGATTGATAAAGAACAGCTTAAAAAAATAAAGCTAAAATTAGAGCAGGAAAAGCGAGAAGGCACGGCAATTATTAGCGCTAAAAATGGCGTGGTTGATATAAAGGCCTTATTGGGTTTGGGGCTTAATTCTAGTGAAGATTATAAGGGGCGAGAAAGCCATCATGAATTATATCATGAGGGCGAACATGAGCACGATGATTTCGTTAGTTTTTCGCTTTATTTGCCCCCAAGTGAAAGTAAAGAATCTCTACTTAAAAATATTGAAAACATAATAAAACAGCATGATATTTTGCGCCTAAAAGGCTTTGGTGCAATTAGGGGAAGTGAAGCACGCCTAACTATTCAAGCGGTTGGTGCAAGGATAAGTTCATATTTTGATAAAAATTGGCAAGAAGAGGAGAAGCAAGAAACATCATTAGTAATAATTGGGCAAAAGGGGCTTAATGAGAATAAGATAAAGGAAGAATTATTGGGTTTGGGGGCATGATGGGGGGTGGTCGGCTGCATTATTAAATTGTATTAGTTGAAATTCTTATACCTTCCGCGATTTTGACAAATATTTTGATATTCGCCCTATCCAGATTTTGAACTAAATGGTTTTATCCATTTGAGGAAGGGCGGAAGTTTTAGCCAATATTAGCTAGGTGTTTAAGGGATTTAAGTTATATTGCCGCCTGAAAGATTATCTTCCATATTTGAGAATATGGATGCTGACCATCAAGTGAATGCTGAGCGGTGGATGGCCGGATTTATCCTGTATATTTTCTCCTTCCCCCGCTTTATCTGACAAAATTGAAGTCAATGACCTTGTAAAACTAGCTTTATCTGTTTATATCAATTATTCTGTCCAGTCTTGAAGCAAACTATCGTGCCAGCCAATTTTAACAGGTTCTCTCGGCTTTATGGCTTTATGGCTTATATCACCCTCCAAATTAGTTGTTTGGAATAGTGAAGCAAAAAAATATCCATCAAAATTGCAAAAACTACACATAAATGCGAATGCAATAGCGAAGACTATGGAAGAATTAGCGTTACTCTTTCTATCCATTCATGTAAATTGAAACTGCTATATTTCTGACTTCTGAATCCTGAACAAAATATCAATTCAAAAATAAGCCCCGCAAATTGCGAGACTTAAAAACTCAAGGCAAGAACTAAAATTATTTTCTTTCCTTTATCTCTTTGCCGGTTTTCTGATCCACCATCTTCATAGATAGGCGCACTTTGCCCCTATCATCAAAGCCGAGCAATTTGACCCAAACCTTATCCCCTTCCTTAACTATGTCGGTTGTTTTGCCAACGCGTTCATTAGCCAATTGAGAAATATGCACCAGACCATCTTTTGGGCCGAAAAAATTAACAAAAGCGCCAAAATCAGCGGTCTTAACCACTGTTCCCTGATATATCTCACCAGCTTCAGGCTCATCAGTAATAGATCTAATCCATTTTAGCGCCGCCTCAATTGATTTACCATCGGAAGAAGCAATTTTTACCGTTCCATCATCTTCAATATTGACCTTAGCGCCGGTTTTTTCAACAATTTCACGAATAACCTTGCCACCAGTGCCGATAACTTCACGAATTTTATCGGTAGGAATTTTTATTGTTTCAATACGCGGGGCAAATTCTCCTACCTCCTCACGCGCACTATCAAGCGCCTTTGCCATCTCATCCAAAATATGATTGCGTCCCTCTCTTGCCTGCTCTAGTGCTACCTTCATAATTTCTTCGGTAATACCGGCAATTTTAATATCCATCTGTAATGAAGTTATTCCATTTCTTGAGCCGGCAACCTTAAAATCCATATCTCCCAAATGATCTTCATCGCCCAAAATATCGGAAAGAACAGCATATTTATCACCCTCCAAAATAAGTCCCATCGCTATTCCTGCAACGGCTCCCTTCATTGGAACACCCGCATCCATAAGAGCTAAAGAAGTGCCACAAACGGTTGCCATAGAGGAAGAGCCATTACTTTCGGTAATTTCAGAAACTACCCTTAAAGTATAAGGAAATTCTTCTGGACTGGGGCGCATCGGATTAATGGCGCGCCAGGCTAATTTGCCATGCCCTATTTCGCGCCTGGAAGTAAAACCAGTGCGCCCTGCTTCACCGACCGAATAGGGAGGGAAATTATAATGAAGCATAAAATTTTGCTTTGTCGTTCCCTCCAAACTATCAACATATTGTTCATCATCACCAGTGCCAAGCGTTGCCACAACTAGGGCCTGAGTTTCACCGCGAGTAAAAAGGGCTGAGCCATGTGTTCGCGGTAAAATACCAACTTCTGCAACAATTGGGCGCACAGTAGTTAAATCACGCCCATCAATCCTTTTGCCATTTTTGATTATTGAAGAGCGAACAATGTCTGCCTGTAATTTTTTGAAAATGGTTGATATTTGCTCATCATTCCATCTTGCCTCTTCACCTTCCTTTGGCATAAGAGCTTCTTTAACTTTGGCCTTTGCCTCATCAAGCGCATTATAACGTTCTTCCTTTTTGATAATTTTATAAGCCTTTTCAATATCCTTAGAGATTATTTTGGACATTTCTTTTTCAAGCTGGCTTAAATCTTCTGGCTCAAACTCTCGCGGTTCTTTTGCCGCTTGTTCAGCAAGTTTAATAATTGCTTCAATTACCTTTTGGCTCTGCCTATGGCCAAACATAACCGCACCGAGCATCACTTCCTCTGAAAGCTCCTTAGCTTCAGATTCCACCATTAAAACAGCGTCCTTTGTGCCGGCAACAACCAAATCAAGAGCGCTATCATTACGTCTGTCAATGGGAGTATTTAATATATATTCGCCGTCAATATAACCAACACGCGCTGCCCCAATAGGCCCCATAAAGGGCACACCGGAAATTGTAAGGGCCGCAGATGTTGCAACAATAGCCAAAATATCCGGCTCATTTTCCATATCATGCTGCAATACTGTTACAATTATTTGTGTTTCATTTTTATATCCTTCGGGAAATAGAGGGCGAATTGGCCTATCAATCAGGCGGGAAATAAGCGTTTCTGCCTCGCTTGGGCGCGCTTCACGTTTTAAGTAACCGCCCGGAATTTTGCCGGCTGCATAGGATTTTTCCTGATAATTTACGGTTAATGGGAAAAAATCCTGCCCCTCTTTTGCTTCCTTAGCGCTGACAATAGTTGCCAAAACCACCGTTTCACCAAGCGTTGCTAGAACAGCACCATCTGCCTGGCGGGCAATTTTTCCTGTTTCAAGAGTAAGGGGAACTCCCCCCCAATCAAGTTCTACTTTATGATGATCAAACATATTTTCTATCTTTCTGATTCAAATTCTAATGAACCATTAGTCAAACTAACTCCAACGCCTCATTGGCAGATCGGAATTAATCTATTTATATTTAGCCAGGATGGCGAGCGCCTTTCCTTAGAAAGGGGCCAACGATCCTGGCCGCTAAAAAGGCGCAAAAACTGCGCCTTAAATTATCCTAACGACGTAAGCCCAATCTTTTGATAAGGCTTTGATAACGCGCTTCATCTTTAGATTTTATATAATCCAACAGACGGCGACGCTGGGAAACCATTTTCAATAGACCACGACGAGAATGATTATCTTTCTTATGGCTTTTGAAATGTTCCGTAAGATTTTTAATTCTTTCTGAAAGAACAGCCACTTGCACTTCTGGTGAACCAGTATCACCCTCTTTTATAGCAAATTCTTTAATTAATTCTTGTTTTCGTTCAGCCGTTATCGACATCAATGTTACCTTTCTTAAAATCGGAGCTAAAATCTCTAATAATACCCCTTTATTTCTTTTTATTAAATCGGAGCTAAAATCTCTGATAATGCCCCTTTTGACCATAGCCAAGATGTCGTCCAGCAAAGGTCAAATTATGCCTAAATTTATAGACTGGCGCTCTATAGCCGAAAATTTATATAAATGCAAAGATAAATTTGCCTACCATTATGGACTATTTGTAATTTGTTCCCTCAAGGATTATAAGCATATATAAGCGCCGCTAAGTTTGGGGCAAAATTATAGGAAATTTATATTTTTCTCTTTCCGGTCAGATTAAAATAGATTATTCAACAATCTCGGCTATTTCCAACACTGCATGAGTTAAAACCTCAACCCCCGCAACCGCCCATTCCTTAGAAATATCCTCAGCTTCATTATGAGAAAGACCATCAACGCAGGGGCACATAATCATTGCGGTTGGCGCAACACGATTTATCCAGCAAGCATCATGACCAGCACCAGAAACTATATCTTTATGTGAATAGCCAAGTTTTTCAGCGGCATTACGCACTGCCTTAAGGCAATTTTCATCAAAGCTGACCGGGTCAAAATGCCCCACAACTTCAATATTCATTTCCAGCCCCAACTCGGCAGCAATTTCAGGTGCTTCCTTTTCAAAACGGTATTTCATATTATCAAGTATTTCTTTTTCTGGAGATCTAAAATCGATTGTAAAAACCACCTTGCCGGCAATGACATTACGCGAATTTGGATAAAAGTCACAATGACCGATCGCTCCAACTGCCTTTGGTTGATTCCCCATTGCAATTTGATGAACTAATTCGCTCATTCTGGCCATGCCAAGACCGGCATTTTTGCGCATATGCATTGGAGTTGATCCCGTGTGGCTTTCTTTACCAATAAGCGTAACCTCTAGCCACCAAAGTCCCTGTCCATGTGTTACCACGCCTATATCAATATTTTCAGCTTCCAAAATAGGACCCTGTTCAATATGTAATTCAAAAAACGCCTTCATTCTTCTTGCACCGACTTCCTCTTCACCAAGCCAGCCAATACGTTTTAATTCATCACCAAATCTCTTTCCCTCAGCATCTTTCCTATCATAAGCCCACTCCAATTTATGCACATTGGCAAATACGCCCGAAGCCAACATAGCAGGGGCAAATCTGGTTCCTTCTTCATTAGTCCAATTTGTTATTATTATTGGATGTTTGGTTTTTATATTTAGATCATTTAAGGTGCGAACTAATTCAAGCGCGCCAAGAACACCAAGCACTCCGTCAAATTTTCCACCTGTTGGTTGAGTATCAAGGTGCGAGCCAACATAAACAGGCAGCGCATTTTTATCAGTCCCTTCCCGGCGCATAAACATATTTCCCATTTTGTCTACGCCCATAGTAAGGCCTGCCTCTTCGCACCATTTTTGCAATAATTTACGCCCCTCACTATCCTCATCGGTTAATGTTTGGCGATTATTCCCCCCCGCAATGCCCGGACCAATCTTGGCCATTTGCATTAATGAATCCCATAATCTATCGCCATTTATCCTTATATTTGCCTGTTTTTCTGTCATTTTCCCACCAATATTATATTTCTTTCAATAAATTATAGGTTTCCGGCCTTCTATCACGGAAAAATTGCCATATATTTCTAACTTCCCTTATCATGGCAAAATCCATATCATGCACCAATAATTCATCCCTATCGCGCGAAGCTATAGCTTCAATCTGCCCGCGCGGATTTACAAAATAGCTTTGCCCGTAAAATTCACCAATATTCCATGGTGCTTCTGTTCCTACCCTATTAATTGCGCCAATATAACAGCCGTTAGCAACCGCTGCTGCGGGTTGTTCTAATTTCCATAAATATTCAGAAAGGCCAGCAACTGTTGCTGAAGGATTAACAATATATTCAGCCCCCTTAAGAGCCAAAGCCCGCCAGCCTTCAGGGAAATGTCTATCATAACAAATATAGACCCCAATTTTGCCATAGGCTGTTTCAAAAACTGGCCAATTTGAAGAGCCGGGCTTAAAGAAAAATTTCTCCCAAAAGCCGGCAACTTGCGGAATATGTGTTTTTCTATATTTTCCTAAATATCGCCCATCAGCATCAATAATAGCGGCGCTATTATAATAAACCCCGCTCATTGCTTCCTCATAAATTGGCACTATTATTACCATATTATATTTTTTAGCCAATTGCTGCATTAATTTTGTGGTAGGACCATCTGGTATGGGTTCGGCCGCCTCATACCATTTTGCATCTTGGCTGGGACAAAAATAGGGTTGAGTAAAAACCTCCTGAAATGATAGAATTTGCACTCCCTTTTTTCCCGCTTCTTCTATCAAAGGAAGATGTGCTTCTAGCATTTTTTCACGAATTTTATCAGGCGACATAGAACTATCACCCTTTAGAGACATTTGAATAAGGCCGCCCCTTACTTTGCTCATTTTTTCCTCCCATATTCACAATTATTTATTCATATTTGGAAATGTAAAAATTGCCCCCTCCTTTATTCCCGTTGGCCAGCGTTCAGTTACGGTTTTTAATCTGGTGTAAAAATTAACACTTTCCGGTCCATAAATACCATAATCCCCAAAAGAAGAACGTTTCCACCCGCCAAATGAATGGTAGGCAACCGGCACTGGAATTGGCACATTTATACCCACCATTCCCACTTCAACCTGATGAGCAAAAGAGCGCGCTGTATCTCCATCTCTAGTAAAAATAGCCGTTCCATTGGCATATTCGTGCCCGTGAATTAAATCCAGCGCCTCAGCAAAAGAATTTTTACGCACCACACTTAACAGGGGACCAAAAATTTCATCCCTATAAATGCTCATATTAGGGGTAACATTGTCAAATAATGTGCCACCAACAAAATAGCCATTTTCATAGCCCTGCAGCCTAAAATCGCGGCCATCAACTATTAATTTGGCGCCTTCCTCTATGCCTTTATTAATATAATTTATTATTTTTTCTTTGTGCTCTTTGGTAATTAGCGGCCCCATTTGTGCATTTTCATCAGTATAGGGGCCAATTTTTAATGCGGCAATTTTTGGCTTTAATGCTGCTATTAATTTATCAGCTGTTTCCTGCCCAACCGGCACAGCAACCGAAATTGCCATACAGCGTTCACCCGCTGAACCAAATGCCGCCCCCATTAAGGCATTCACCGCCTGTTCCATATCGGCATCGGGCATAATAATCATATGATTTTTTGCCCCGCCCAAAGCCTGTACTCTCTTACCCGACTTTGTGCCGCGAGCATAAACATATTCAGCAATAGGAGTTGAACCAACAAAGCTGATTGCCTTAATATCCTGATGGTCTAATAAATAATCAACGGCAGATTTATCGCCATGCACAATATTAAATATATTATCGGGAAGGCCTGCTTTTTTCATTAATTCCCAAGCAAATATAGAGGCAGAAGGATCGCGCTCAGAAGGCTTAAGAATAAAGGCATTGCCCGCCATTATTGCCATTGGATACATCCACATTGGAACCATCGCCGGAAAATTAAATGGCGTAATGCCAGCGACCACGCCTAAGGGTTGGCGCATTGAGTAACTATCTATTTGCGGGCCAACATTTTGCGAAAATTCCCCCTTTAACATTTGCGCCATGCCGCAAGCATATTCAACAACCTCAATGCCACGCACACATTCACCCAAAGCATCTTCGTGTGTTTTGCCATGTTCACGTGAAATTTCATTGGCTAATTTATCAATATTTTCATTTAGCAATTGCAAAAACTTAAACATGATGCGCGCCCGCTTTGCTATGGGTGTTTGCCCCCATTCAATTTGCGCCTGTTTTGCCAATTGAATAGCTGTTTCAATTTCCTCATTTGTTGAAAGAGGTAGGGCTGCAATTTGCTCACCCGTTGCCGGATTATATATTGGATTTATCCTGCTGGAGTGGGATTTAACCTGTTTGCCATCAATAGCATTATTTATAATATACATTATTCAACCTCATGCAAAATTTTGCGCAAACCATCAACAATTTCATCAATCTGGTTTTTCTCAATAATTAAGGGCGGAGAAAGAGCAATAATATCGCCCGTTGTGCGAATAAGAAGACCATTTTCATAGGCTTTAATAAAGGCGCTAAAGGCGCGTTTAGTAGGCATATTCTTTATTGGCTCAAGTTCAATAGCACCAATAAGTCCAATATTTCTTATATCTATTACAAAGGGAGCATCCTTTAGCGAGTGCAGAGCCTCTTGCCAATAATCTGCCAAATCCGCAGCACGAGTTAATAAACCTTCTTCCTTATATGTTTCTAACGTTGCTAAAGCGGTTGCCGCCGCCATTGGATTGCCCGAATAAGTATAGCCGTGCATAAATTCAATTAAATGCTCATCTCCCCGCATAAAAGCATTATAAATTTCACTTTTTACAAATACTGCCCCCATAGGGATAACACCATTTGTCAATCCCTTAGCGGTTATCATAATATCGGGAATTACATCAAAATAGTCAGCAGCAAATGGTGCGCCCAAACGCCCAAAACCGGTTATAACTTCATCAAAAATCAGTAATATACCATGTTTGGTGCAAATTTCTCTTAAACGCTGTAAATAATTTTTTGGCGGAATCAATACCCCAGTTGAACCCGCAACTGGCTCTATAATTAGGGCGGCGATGGTTGAAGCATCATGGAGGGCAATAATGCGCTCTAACTCATCAGCCAAATGGGCGCCATATTCTGGCTGACCTTTACTAAAGGCATTTTTCTGCGGCAAATGGGTATGTGCTATATGGTCTACCCCCGTTAGCAAAGTGCCAAACATTTTCCGGTTGGGCATAATGCCGCCAACAGATGTGCCGCCAAAATTAACACCATGATAGCCACGCTCGCGCCCAATAAGACGAAAACGTGAGCCCTCCCCCCTAACTCTATGATAGGCAAGGGCGATTTTTAGTGCTGTTTCAACCGATTCAGAACCGGAATTAGTAAAAAACACATTATTCAGGTCTGCTGGGGCTAAATCGGCCAACTTATTGGCCAGTTGAAAAGCCTTTGGGTGCCCCATTTGAAAGGCTGGAGCATAATCAAGTTCTTGCGCTTGTTGTTGAATGGCTTTGGTGATTTTAGGGCGACAATGGCCGGCATTTACGCACCAAAGCCCGGCCGTTCCATCTAAGATCAATCGCCCATCTGCGCTAATATAATGCATATCTTTTGCAGCAACAAACATACGCGGAGATTTCTTAAATTGCCGATTAGCGCTAAAGGGCATCCAGAAAGAACTTAAATCATTTGGAATTTGATTATTTATTTCTTTTCTATTTTCAGTCAAAACTCCCTCCAAAATTATATTAGTCAAAATTTCTTCGAAATCTAATTTTTGACCATTTGGAAAAATATTAACAGTTTAATGGTGGCAATCAAGCTAAAAAGATGTAAAATAGGTCTTGTGGGCAAGATTTTGTGATTTTTTACAATTTGGAGCAAATTTTTGAACTATGAAAAAAAATTCAAATTATCCCAATACGCGAATACAAAGACAAAAGCGCCTGCAAATATTAGAGGCCGCATTAAAAATATTTTCAACACACGGCTATCGCGGCTCAACCCTAGACAAAATTGCTCTTGAAGCCAGAATATCAAAGCCAAATTTACTCTATTATTATAAATCAAAGCAGGAAATACATAAGGAGCTAATTAATGGCCTAATGCAAAAATGGCTTGCCCCTCTTAGGGAAATGAAAAAAAATGGTGAACCAATTGCGGAATTGCGCTCCTACATTAGGCGAAAAATTGAAATGGCGCGTGATTTTCCACGTGAGAGCAGATTATTTAACAATGAAATAACGCAAGGAGCCCCACATATTAAAGATCTATTGGAAGGGGAACTTAAGGAGCTGGTTGAAGAAAAGGCAAAAATTATTTCTGCCTGGATGGAGGAAGGGAAATTACGAAAGGTTGATGCCTATCATCTTATTTTCTCAATATGGGCAACTACACAACATTATGCCGATTTTGATGTACAGGTTTGCGCTATTTTAGGGGAGGAAAAAAGCAAAAAACGCTTTGATGAAGCGGCAAAATTTCTTGAACAATTATATATAGGTGGACTAAAACCAGAAAAATAATATAATGGTAAAATATTTTGTGGTATATTTCGAAATGGCTAGCAAGATTATTATTTTTCCGCTGCGCCAAAATAATTTAGCGATTTTCTCTTTTTTCCTTTTAGGTGAGCAACATATTGTAAATCCGGCATATATTCGCTTAATTCCTTTGGTAAAGGCCGTAAATTGTCAATAAGGGCAATATTATTGGGTATGAATTTTTCTTTGCTAAATGGCAGCTGCTCGGTCAGAACCAAATTTTCCAGACCATTTATTGTCGGCTTTAATTGATAGGGATAACATTCTGTTGCCGTTTCTTCTTGCTGATAGTTTTTACTTACTAAATTCCTGCCTAAATTTATTATTCCACTATCACGCCCGAAACAAAAATAACTTGCTTCTTTCCCTTCTCTCTCGCTACTGAGATAAAAAATATTATTAAAAGCTTCTATTTTTTCTTCTGCGCCAATTAAATTATCCTCATTATATGGATAAATATCAAACAGAACTATCCTCCATGCATCATCTCTATCGCTACGTAAAAGGACGCTATTATTATAAAAATATAATGTTCCTTTGCGCGCCAATGCTGGATCATTATCAAAGCCATAATGAATAAGATTACGGGCGGGGGTCTTGCTGCCTATATGATTAATAATATTACCATAAATATAGGTTTTGCGATAAAGTTTTTCGGCTCTACGCACTTTTTCTAGCCTATTTCGATCTGGTTCTTTGCCATTTAGGGAATTTATATATTCCTGTTCAATATACCAATTGGGCGCATCTTCAACCTCAACCAGATCCAAAATGCGCGTTGAACCGGAATCAAACCAATTATAACGGATGACTGAGCCGGCAACCCTTTCCTTTAGGCTCACTCCTAGTGAACCATCTATATTTGCGCCAAAATGGTTAAATTGATAGGTTGCGCCAATTGCCTGAATATAGAGATTATGTTCGTAATAGCTGTCTTTTTGCCCGTTTGAATGCAGATAATTTCCCTCAATGAGAATATTTCTGCTCAGGCTAGCCTCATTATATCCTTGCGACATTGTAAAAATGCCGTTGGCGCAATTTTCCAGTTCATTATCACGGATAATTATATTATCACCCGCCTGAACCCGAATGCAAGCTGCACCATTTTCATAAATATATTTGCCATTATCTACCCCAATATAAGAAAATGGCTTTCTGCCATTTCTTATATGCAGCCCTTCAATAATAATATTTTTGACCTTTGTTTCATAATCTCTATTATAAAGTAAAATTATCGCCAAACCCTGCATTGGCGCATAATCAGAATAGGCAAATTTATCATTTTTATTATTTCTTGCCATTTTTCCATCAATAATTGGTCTTTCTCCATTTTTTCCCTTAACTCCGCAAATTCTGATAGGCTGTTGCTCGGTTCCGCTAGTTGAGATAATAATTTTTTCTCTGTAAGGTTCTGGCCTATAAAATATTCTAACACTATCTCCGGCCTTTAGTTGAGACCAATTTATGTCGGAAATATTTTTATATTTTTGCTTTGGACCAATTGGATAATCTATACCTTTGCCATTATGGATACATTCTGGCGCACCATTATAAATGAGTTCATTTGATGCCATTGATTGCGCTGACACGCCCAAAGGGAAAAGAAGAAAAAATAAATTAATGAATAAAAATTTTTTAACAAGAATTTTCATGACAACTAATAAATTAAATTAGAATATTGAATATAGGTAAAATGTAATTTGTTCTTTTTATGACTGAACTATTTATTTTAACTTTCCAAAAATATGGCACATAGATAGATTTGGTAAAATAAATTAACGATGTTTTGAAAAAAGATGAAATGGTGACAGTGTAATTATATTGAAGGTTTTGTAGCACTTAATAGGGCTTATTCTTAACCCATCAAAATAAGCCTTTTTGGCTTAAAATGCCCCTTTTCAACATAGCCTATAGCCAATGCTTCCCCCTTAAAACTAGCCCAAGCAAGTTCTAAATTTATCGGAGCATCAGCGCCAGTAAGAAGTGCCGGATTACCTAATTTAATTTTTTGCACTTGGCTTTCATTAAGATTTATTTTTACTATATTTTCCAGCCCCTTAGATATTGGAAGCAACATTGCTTTTCTTTCTTTAAGAGAGGCTTTCTTAAAATCACTTAAGCTTACTGCCTCACTATCAGAAAAATGCCCAACATTTGCCCGATGTAAAGAGCCAACATGTCCTCTTGTATTAAGTTCAAGTGCCAAATCACGCGCCAAAGAGCGAATATATGTTCCCTTAGCGCATATTATTTTGAATAAAGATTGTTTCTTACCATGCTCTAATAATTCTATTTCCTCTATAAATATTTTACGCGGCTTCATTTCTATTTCCTCTCCTTTACGCGCTAAATTATAAGCGCGCTCTCCATCTATTTTTATGGCTGAAAATTTGGGAGGAATTTGTTCAATTTCACCAATAAATTTTTTGATAGTTTTTCTAACTTCTTCCTTTGTTGGGCGAATATCAGATTTTGCAATAATTTCGCCCTCCTTATCATCAGTTAAAGTTTGTTCACCCCAAATAAGCGAGAAAATATAAGTTTTTTTAGCATCTTGAATGAAGGGAATAGTTTTTGTTGCCTCACCAAAGGCAATGGGCAAAACCCCCGTTGCTAATGGGTCTAGCGTTCCGGCATGACCTGCCTTTTTAGCATTTAATAAATAGCGACAATGATTAAGCGCCTTTGTTGAAGCCAAATCATAGGGTTTATTTAATATTAGCCAACCGGAAATATTCTGCTTATTGCTTTTCTTTTGCATTTATAAATTATAATTTTCCGAGAGCCACAGGTCGCCAAACCCAACCACAATTTAACACCGCATTCTTAAGCGGATTTTTAATTTCGCTACTATTAAAGCGATAATTATAAACTTTTCCGGGCTTTAATTCCTCAGTAAAAGCATAGGCACTACCAAAAGATATTTCATTTTTTTGCCCCTTAAAGCCAGAAAGCTCCAATTTTAATGAGGGAACACCCGCGCGCCATTCTACTGAAAATTCCTCATCCATCGCTCTTACTTCTAATTTTTCACTATCAAGGCGCATTTTAATGCGAAAAGTCTTTTCTAAACCCGCTTTGGCAAATATTTCATACCATTTAGCATCAACAATTTTCCATTCAGCAATTAAATCACAATCATCATCTTCACATTTAGTAATTTTATATGGCGCACTATCACGATTTAATGCCAATATTGCCTCTTCAACATCGGATTTATTAAGTTTTTCAGTAGCAAAATCTGGCCTTTTTACTCCGGTCAAAAAATCAAATAGCCCCATTTAACTTCTCTCATTTTTTGGTTTTTCAATGTCTTTTCCAATGGTTTTAGGATGTAATAATTGTTCTATTTTTTCTGCCTCATCAAATCTATCATCAATGAAGAAACTAATATCCGGCGCATATTTTAATTTTAATTGCGGCACAATTTTACCGCGAATAAATTTCTTATGACTATTAAGCGCCCTAACTACATCTTCAGCATTTTTCCCCCCAAGCGGAATAACATAGGCTGAAGCTAATTTTAGATCTGGGGACATTCTTACTTCGGAAATAGTGATAATATTAGTTTCAATTATGGGGTCAATAATTTGCCCACGAATTAACAAGTCAGAAAGCGCATGGCGAACCAATTCGCCAACGCGTAACATACGTTGAGTTGGAGCTTTATTCATTTTCATTATCCTTTAGAGAGTGCGCTTTATTTGCTCAACCCTAAAACATTCAATAATATCGCCTTTGCGTATATCTTGATAATTGGCAAATGCCATGCCGCATTCTTGCCCTGATTGCACTTCTTTTACTTCGTCCTTAAACCGTTTAAGGCTTGAAAGTTCTCCCTCATGAATGACAACATCATCACGCAATAAGCGCACACCAGAGCCACGTTCAACTATTCCTTCAGTTACCAAACAACCAGCAACTTTTCCAATTTTTGAAATATTAAATATTTCTAGAATTTTCGCATAACCAATAAATGTTTCCCGCCTTTCAGGGGCTAATAGACCAGACATTGCCCCCTTAATATCATCAACAAGATCATAAATAATATTATAATAGCGAATTTCTATATTTTCCCGCGTAGCAGCTTCGCGTGCCTGTTTATTAGCCCGCACATTAAAACCTAAAATAACAGCTTTTGACGCTTGGGCTAAAGTTACATCACTTTCGGTAATACCACCAACGCCAGCCATTAAAATTTGTGCCGATACTTCATCGGTGGTCAATTTTTCTAACGCTGCGCTTATTGCTTCAACCGAACCTTGCACATCTGCCTTGATAATGAGGGGGAAACGGGCAATATTGGCATTTTTTAGCTGGTCCATCATTTGTTCAAGTGAAGTTGCCCCGCCAATTGCTGATTTTTCACGCATTGATCTTTTGCGATATTCGGTAATTTCGCGCGCCTTTGCCTCATCTTTAACAACTGAAAAACGATCGCCTGCCTTTGGCACACCACTAAAACCTAAAATTTCCACCGGAGTTGAGGGCGATGCCTGTTTTACCTGCTCTCCCTTATCATTAATAAGAGCGCGCACCCGTGCCCATTCGGAGCCGGCGACCACAATATCACCAACCCTTAATATGCCCCGCTGCACTAAAGCAGTCGCAACCGCGCCACGCCCCTTATCTAATTTTGCCTCAATAACTATGCCTTGCGCACGCCCTTTTGGATTAGCCTTGAGCTCTAATAATTCTGCTTGTAAGAGAATATTTTCTAATAATTTATCTAAATTTATTTTTTTAAGCGCCGAAACCTCAACTTCCAATACATCCCCACCCATAGATTCAACAACTATTTCATGCTGTAATAATTCCGTTCTAACCTTATTAGGGTCGGCATTGGCTTTATCAATTTTATTTATCGCAATAATTATTGGAATATTAGCGGCTTTTGCATGTTTAATTGATTCTATAGTTTGCGGCATAACACTATCATCTGCTGCAACGACCAAAACAGCTATATCGGTAGCTTGTGCTCCACGCGCCCGCATAGCGGTAAATGCTTCATGGCCTGGCGTATCCAAAAAGGTAATTATTTGCCCGTTTTTTTCAACCTGATAGGCGCCGATATGTTGGGTTATGCCTCCGGCCTCTGAAGAAACAACATTAGCCTCTCTTATCGCATCAAGCAAAGAAGTCTTACCATGATCAACATGTCCCATAATAGTCACAACCGGAGGTCTTGGCTCAAGATCTTCTTCATTATCATCCGCAATATCTTCAAATAATCCTTCCTCCACATCGCTTTCTGCAACCCGCTTTACTGTATGGCCTAATTCGGTAGCTATTAATTCTGCTGTATCTGCATCAAGCACATCGTTAATAGTTGCCATTTGCCCTTGCTGCATTAATAGTTTAATCACATCAACTGAGCGTTCAGACATACGATTGGCTAGTTCTTGCACAGTTATTACTTCGGGCAGAATAACTTCGCGGTGAACTTTTGGTTGTGCTTCACGAGGTTTATTTTTTTGTTTTTCCCGCCGACGTTTCATAGCGGCCAAAGAAGGGGCGCGCTCTCTATCTCCACCATCACTTAGAGCAGAGGTGATGGTAAGTTTTGAACGTGTATTTGTGCCAAACTGGTTCCGCCTTGAGGGAGAAGGGGCAGGGCGAGCGGCTTTACGGGCACGCTCTAACTCTTCCTTATCAACTAAGGGAGCCTTAAAATTGGCTCCGGAGCGCCCACCCCTTGTCATTCTTTCTTGTTTTGCTGCCAAATCCTCAACTGATAATATTGGCGGCTCAATAGGTTTTTGCTTTTTTTCCTTTTCTTTTTCTACAGTTCTTAGGGCTGTTTCATTTTGTTTCTTTGTCTCTTTTTCTTGTTTGGCTTTATCTTCTGGTTTGGTTTTTACCTCTTCTTTATTTTGCGTAGCCTGTTTTATCTGTTCTTGTTCAAGTTCTTTTTGTCTCTTATCCTTACGCTTTTGCGCTTCTAAAGCGCGTTTTTTTTCTTCTTCGGCAAATTTTAGCTTTTCCATATTTTGCCGCTTTGCTGCTTCGCGCAAAACTTTTTCGCGGGCAATAGCTTCACTTTCGGTTAGGCCGCTCTTTTTTTCTGGTGCTGGTTCAGCATTTTTTATATCACTATCTGGCCGAGATTTGGCGCTTAAAACGGGCTTTTTTATAACTGGGGCGGCTCCAAGATGAGGTTTTGGGCTGGGAATCCCTCCCTTAGCGCTGGGAGTTAACACTCTGCGTGTGCGTTTTTCAACAACAACTGAGCGGGTAGAACGAGATAGGCTCAAAGTCTTTCCGCTCAAAGAAGCACCCTTTAGTGAGAGGGTTTTTTTGCCGCTCTCACTCTTATTATTTTTATTATTTTTATCGTTTTGTTCACTCATTTAGCTTCTTACTGTTGCCTTATATTATATAACCAATTTTATACTTATTTCACTATCTTATAGTTTGCAAACCATTATTGCGCAAATATCTAACCACCCTATCTGCACGCTTTAGCGCAGAATCAGCCATTGTGCCACTAATTAGTGCGCCATATACTACATTTTCTTGTCCCAATGCCAAACTTAATTGTTCTGAGGACAAAAAATCAATAAGCAAATATGATTGTTGCTTTAATTTAGTTTTAGCATTATGCAAAATTTTTTCTTTCATATCGCTTGCGCTGTTAGTTGCTATAATTAATGCTTTTATATTTCCTTTTTCTATTGCCTTAAGTGTCTTTGTGGCGCCAATTACTAATTGTCCTGCTTTTCTAGCCAATCCGAGCGAACCCAATAAACGCTGCTGCAAATGTTTTTGCACTAATTGGGCAAGATCTTCCGGTAAATTAACTTCAGAAGATAATATTTCAGAAAATATTTTCTTCCTTGCAGCTTCTTTAACCGCCATATTTGAGAGGCTTATCCAAATTCCTTTCCCTCCAGCCTTTGCATCAATATCGGGAACAATAATATTATCCGGCGATAAAACAAAGCGAACCAGATCTGTTGTCGGCTTTATTTGTCTGGTTAAAGCACATCGGCGTAATGTGCTTTTTTGCTCCCGCTTTGATTGGTGCATATATATTATTCTCCCTTATTTTTATCCTCCTCTTCTAATTGTTCTTCCTGATTAATTTCTTCGCTTTGCTCGCTTTCTTCTTTTTCAATCCAGCCAGCCTTAATACGCGCTTCTAAAATCATTGCCTCTGCTTCTTCGCGACTTACTGGAAGAGAAGAAAATATGCCCGTAAATCTTTTTGTTTCCTCTTTACCCTTTTCAATCCAACCAACCAGATCATCGGCAGCACAACCGGCAAAATCTTCAATAGTTTTTATATTTTCCTTGCCAAGCGCAACTAACATTGCGGCGTTCATACCGGAAATATCATATAAATCATCGCTAACGCCTAATTTTTTGCGCTCCTCATCAAGCACTATTTCCTTTTCGTTCAAATATTCAATAGCGCGATTTTGCAATTCAGTAGCCATATCATTATCAAGACCCTGAATTGAGGCTATTTCCTCAAGTTCAATATAGGCTAAATCCTCAATAGAGGTAAAACCTTCTGAGGCAAGTAATTGCGCTAGCATTTCATCTACATCAAGCGAAGCCATAAATAATTCGGTACGATCGATAAATTCCTTATTGCGCCTTTCGCTTTCATCCTGCTCGGTTAAAATATCTATATCCCAGCCGATTAATTGAGAGGCCAAACGAACATTTTGCCCACGCCGGCCAATGGCTAATGATAATTGTTCATCGGGCACTACTGCCTCAATTTTTTCGCTTTGCTCATCAAGCACGACCTTTGTTACCTGTGCAGGTTGCAAAGCGGCCACCACAAGATCTGCAATATTATCAGTCCATTGGATAATATCAACTTTTTCACCCTGTAACTCATTTACTACCGCTTGCACACGTGAGCCACGCATACCAACGCAAGCCCCAACCGGATCTATTGAACTATCAGTTGAAGATACGGCAATTTTTGCTCTTGAGCCTGGATCTCGAGCAATTGAGCGAATTGTAATAATGCCATCATAAATTTCTGGCACTTCTTGCATAAATAATTTTGCCATAAATTGGGGGTGAGTTCTTGAAAGAAAAATTTGCGGGCCACGCTGCTCGCGCCTAACATCGTAAATATAGGCACGCACCCTATCACCATAGCGAAAAGTTTCGCGTGGAATAAGTTCATCACGCCTGATAATTGCCTCCCCCTTGCCCAGATCAACAATTACATTGCCATATTCAACGCGTTTTACAGTGCCATTAATAATTTCGCCAATGCGATCACAATATTCATTATAAATATTTTCCCGCTCAGCATCGCGCACTTTTTGCACAATGACCTGCTTGGCAGATTGGGCGGCAATACGTCCAAACTCAATTGGGGGGAGCGGCTCGGAAATATATTGGCCTAATTCAGCCTCTGGCGCTTTTTTTCTTGCATCTTCAAGTGAGATTTCGCGTGATGGCTCTTCAACATTTTCTACAATTTCCAATAATCGCCATAAACGCAATTCACCAGTTTTGGGATTTATTTCGGCTTTAACTTCAGTCTCTGCACCATAGCGTGAGCGCGCCGCTTTTTGAATAGCATCTTGCATTGCTTCAATAACAATCAGCCGGTCTATTGATTTTTCGCGCGCAACTGCATCGGCAATTTGTAAAAGTTCCAAACGATTGGCGGAAACACCCATTATATTCTCTCCTATTATCTCTGCCTTCTTATCTCTGATAATCTTCTGTGATTATTTCAATATCATCACTATCAAGGCTGTTATCATTTTGCTGTTTTTTTCTCGCTTGTTCGAGCAATTTATCGCTCATAATTAGTTTGGCGCTGGCTATTTGCTCTAACTCAATTTTACAATTTTGCTCCATTGTTAAGGGAATATTTTTTAATTTTAACGTAACTGAATTTTCATCACTTACTATAATTTCTCCGCGAAAATGTTTGCGTCCATCAAGCATATTTTTCAACTCAATTTTTGCTTCATGCCCAATATAATTGGCAAAATCTTTTGCCCTAACCAGAGGCCTATCAATGCCGGGTGAAGAAACTTCTAGTGAATAAGCTCCCTTTATTGGTTCTTCTACATCAAGAGCCGGACTTAGTTCGCGGCTCAATTTTTCACAATCCGCAATTGAAAAATTACCATTTTTATCTTCGGCCATAATTTGTAAAATTGTGCCCCTATTATTTAATATTTTTACGCGCACCAATTCATACCCCATATCATTGGCGATTGGAGTAACAATTTTGGCAATATTTGCCTCTAATGCGCTTTCGCTAATATAGCGTTTTGAATTCAATTTCTCACCTATTTGAGCCATTATTTAAGCAATAAAAAAGAGCGGAGCCTTTTGGCACCCACTCCCTAAATTTCAGAGACTTTACCACTTTCCTATAAATGAATATAAGTAAAATTTCAACCCTTATATATAAAAGTGAAATAAAATGATTTTAGTCTTTTTTCTCTACGTGCCTTTTGTTCATATCTGGTTTCTACCCAATCGCTAAATGGTTGGTGCCAGGAAGCTGGCGGGCCAAGATTAAGCGAAAAATCCTTATGTTGTAAAATATGGGCTAAAGTCCAGTTTGCATAATCTTCAATATCGGTTGCAAAATAAAATTTTGCGCCCTTTTTTAGCACTTTGGCCATTTTTTCAAGGGTTAATTTTGAGATAAAACGGCGCTTATGATGTTTTTTCTTTGGCCATGGATCAGGATATAATAAATATATTTCATCAATAGAATTCTCTTTTAGAGCGTTTAATAATTTGAGCGCATCATCGTTAAACAGGGCGATATTATTGATTTTTTCCCTATCTATTAATTTTAATAATTTTCCAATTCCACCACTAAATACTTCACAACCGATAAATCCGTAATTTTGATATTGCTTTGCCTTTTTCGCTATATGCTCCCCCCCGCCATAGCCAATTTCTAAAATTATTTTTTGTTTATTTTGGAAAATTTCCTGCGGATCAAATTGCTGGTCTTTCGTTAATTTTATTTCTAATGATGGCAAGAGCTGGGTAAATAAAATTTGCTGCCCCTTAAGCATTCGCTTACCGGACTTACGGCCAAAAAAGGCCCTTTCAGCATATTTCTTTTTTCCCGGCAAATTATTATCAGCTTTCAACAAAAGCCCCATAGTTAAATATTCTAACTATAGGCTTTTAGTGCAGCCTTTATTGGTTTGACAAGATCTAGCCTTTCCCAAGAAAAAGAACCATCTCTTCCTGGCTTACGCCCAAAATGTCCATAAGCGGCAGTTTTGGCATAAATTGGCCTATTAAGCTGTAAATGAGCACGAATACCAGTTGGAGAAAGGTCCATTACCTCAAAAATTACTTTTTCTAATAAGCTATCATCAACCTTTCCCGTGCCATCAGTATCAACAAATATAGATAAAGGTCTGGCTACCCCAATCGCATAAGAAAGCTGGATTGTGCAGCGCTTAGCCAATTTTGCGCCAATAATATTTTTGGCCAAATAACGCGCAGCATAGGCCGCGCTCCTATCAACCTTTGTTGTATCTTTACCAGAAAAAGCGCCGCCCCCATGTGGCGCTGCCCCGCCATAAGTATCCACAATTATTTTACGTCCAGTAAGCCCCGCATCACCATCAGGACCACCAATGGTAAATTTACCGGTTGGATTAACATGCCAGACACAATTATCAGCTATTGGCAAACCTTCCAATGCCTGCCTAATATAGGGTTCAACAACTTCACGCACTTTTCCACTATCCCAACTCTCATCTAAATGTTGAGTAGAAAGCACAATTTGCGTAACCTCTTTTGGCATGTCATTTATATATTTTACGGTAATTTGCGATTTGGCGTCGGGTCCTAATTTTGCCGCATCACCTATTTTTTCTTTTCTTGCCTTTGCCAAAAGCTCTAAAATTTTATGCGCATAATAAAGTGGAGCCGGCATAAGGGCGGGAGTATCCTGACAAGCATAACCAAACATTATGCCCTGATCACCTGCCCCTTCCGTTCCCTGTTGATCAGAAGCATTATCAACACCCTGCCCAATATCAGAAGATTGAAAATGTAACAGAACGTCAATTTTTACAGTTTTCCAATTAAAACCATTTTGCTCATAGCCAATATCTTTTATTGCCCGCCTGGCTGCCGATTTGAATTTGGTAGGATTGATAATATCATTACCATTTTTATCCTTTTTTATCAAAGTTGGAGGAACACGCACCTCACCAGCAATTATCACGCGGTTGGTGGTGGCCATAGTCTCACAAGCTACCCTTATATGTGAAGGATCTGTTCCGGTCTTTTTGGCCTCCTTATAGATCATATCAACAATTTCATCAGATATTCTATCACATACTTTATCAGGATGGCCTTCAGAAACAGATTCAGATGTAAAATAATGAATTTCTCGCAAAATATATCCCCTAAATTAATATTATGGCTTAAGCCTAAAATCGCCTATCTTATAGCCGGTAAATTTATTATCGTCAAAACATATAAAGAAATCTTTATATCATAATTTTTTATTATATAGAAATATTTTTTGTAAAGATAAAATAATCAGCAAAAATAATGAAAAAATAAGAAATGGCTTATTTTTATATTTTGCGAAAAATGTTTCCTTTATTGGGTTAATGGGGAAAATATCTAAAATTGCAGCCTCTCCTTGTTTTAGAGAAGCCTCAATTTGTCCTAAAGGGTTAATAAGGGCTGTTATGCCAGAATTTGCAACACGAACCAGGCTTTTCCCTTCTTCTATGGCGCGCACTCTGGCATGATAAAAATGTTGTAAAGGACCTATTGAACCGTCAAACCAACTATCATTTGTCAAATTAAGAATAAAGTCGGCCTGTTTTATTTGTTCGCCTAATTGCCCAGAAAAAACAGCCTCATAACAGATCAAAGGCAAAAAGGATGGCGCGCCCGGAGATTGTAAAATTTTCCGTTTGGAACCTGCAAACCAGCCATCATTTCCGGGAACAAATTGTTTTATTCCTAATTTGGCAAAAAAACTTCTAAAAGGTAAATATTCAGCAAATGGCACTAAATGAGTTTTATCATATGCATCAATTATTTCGCCAGAGGAATTTATGATAAAAATAGAATTATATGATTTTTTTTCACCATCCTTATCAGCAAATTCCTTTCTTGGGGCGCCGGTAATTAAACTTTTGCCCAAAGGTAGCATAACGGCAATTTGCGCTAAATATGACGGATAATCGGAAAGATAAAATGGAATAGCCGCTTCGGGCCAGATAATATAAGTAACCCCATTTATGCCCGCATCGGTTAGGCTAAGTTTGGTTTGAGAAAGAGAAAATAATTTTTCCATAATCATTGTTTGATTATTTGCCTGCCATTTTTGTGATTGATCTATTGCAGGCTGCACAAGGCGTAATTTTACGTCATTACGCTCAAGCAAAACCGTATTTGCAATACGATATTGACCAAATAAAAACTGGCCGGCCAGTATAATTATAATAAAAGAGGCGGGCAGGAAGCGAATTAATATATTCTGAGTGCTTTTTGGCCAAATTAGCGCGGGAAGCATCGCCAAAAAAAGTGCTAGAAAATTCATTCCATTTATGCCGATAAATGCACTTAGCTGAGCAAATTGATCATTTAATGTCAGCGCATAACCTATTTGGTTAAATGGAAAGCCAGTAAATAAAAATGAACGTAAATATTCAAATAAACTAACAAAAAGGGCTAAAGCTATTATTCTTAGAAAATTATCACTCCAAAAAATATGCGCAAAAAATGATGCAAAAGCCCAAAATATTGCCAAAAAGCCAGCTAAAATAATTATTGCCAGCGGCATTAAAGCTATAATCCAGCCCCCATCCACAAAAAAGGCTGCCCCAATCCAATGTAGGGATAGTAAAAAATATCCAAATCCAAAATACCAACCAATGGTAAAACTAGGGGCAAATATTTTCTTATAACCGCTCTTTTTTTCAGCCCCATCAAGACACCAGACCCAAACAGGAAAAGCAATAAAAATAGCAGGTAAAATAAATAGGGGCGGCACAGAAAGAGCGGCAATTGCGCCAAAAAAAATCAATAATAAAGCCCTTTTTTGACCATAAGATAAAATAGCAAATTCGGCTAATTTATTCATAATTTATTTCAGCGGTTTGGTTCGTTTTTGATAGGGGCGCTTAGTTTTTCTGACAGCAACCTTTTTTATTCGGCGCGGATCAGCTTCAATAATTTCAAATTCAAACCCCTTTAATTTTGTAATTACCTCGCCGCGCACTGGCACTCTGTCAAGTAAGTCAAAAATTAACCCTCCCAAAGTATCAGCATCTTCAATATATTGTTCCGGATTAAATTCATTGCCTAATATAGAGTGCAATTCGTTTAACTCAACCCGCGCATCGGCTATAAAAATATTTTCACCAATTTGTTTAATCAGCTCTCCATCATCATCATCATGCTCATCTTCAATATCGCCAACTACCACTTCTAATAAATCTTCAATAGTGACCAAACCATCGGTGCCCCCATATTCATCTATCACCATTGCCATATGGATTCTGCTGGCCTGCATTTGTTGCAGTAAATCTGCAACCGCCATTGAGGGAGGCACAAAAATTAATTTACGCACCAGATTTAGCGAACTTATTTTTTGTTTTAATAAATTAGTTCTGAATTTAATTATTGGGGTCGATTTTTCTTTAATTTCCCCATTTGGCTTTTCAATTTTTTCTGTTAATTTTTCCAACACATCCTTTATGTGAATAAAGCCCAACACATTATCAAGATTATCATCATAAATGGGCAAGCGCGAATGTGCCGCTAAACGGAAAAGCTCAATTAGTGAAGCAACATTTTCACTTTGCTCTATGGCCTCAATGTCAGCGCGCGGCACCATTACATCTTCAACGCGGCTATTTGAAAGTTTTAATACATTTAGCAACATTGTGCGCTCAGTGCTGGAAAAAATTTCGCTTTGCGCATTTTTTTCCTTTAAGGCCTTAAATAAATCATCACGCAGCGAAGATGAGTTTGGAGCAAAAATATTTGCAAATTTTTGGAAAAAAGATTTATTAGCGGGGGATTTTTGTTTATTTTTCATTTAAAATGTCCAAATTATAAGGATTAGCAATTCCCATTTTTTCTAATATTTTAATTTCAGTCATTTCCATAATTTTTGCCTGTTTTTCATTTTCATGATTATAGGATAAAAGATGCAAAAAACCATGAATTAGTAAATGAATAAAATGGTCGCTAAAATTAATATTTAACTGTTCTGCCTCTTTCTTAATAGTTTCAAAAGCAAAAGAAATATCTCCAATTAATCCATTTAATTTTGAAAATTTTGTCACTTGCGGAAAAGAAAGAACATTAGTGCTCTTATTCTTTTTACGCCAATTATTATTTAATTCCTGTTGTCTTTTATCATTGGTTAATAAAATTGCAATTTCTGACGGGCCGCTTAACTCTACATCCACTTCTTCAATTGCAATTTCAATTGCCTTTTGCGCAATTGGCATAATTTCCTCTGGCCAATTATCATCCTCAATGACAAAATCCAAATGAATGGGGAAATTAAATTTATTCAGCTTATTTCCCCCCCTTATATTTGTTTTTCATAAGCTGCTACAATTTTACTGACTAATTCATGCCTGACAATATCATCTTTTGAAAAATATTTCATGGTGATTTGCTCTATATTATCCAAAATATTTATTGCTTCAATTAAGCCAGATTTTTGATCTTTTTCCAAATCAATTTGACTTGGATCGCCAGTTATTATTAATTTTGAATTTTCCCCCAATCGTGTCAAAAACATTTTCATTTGTGTTTGGGTGGTATTTTGGCTTTCATCAAGAATAATAATAGCATTGGCAAGAGTGCGCCCGCGCATAAAGGCTAGGGGGGCTATTTCTATTATATTATTTGCTATATAACGTTCAACCTTATCCGCTGCCATCATGTCAAAAAGCGCATCATAAAGAGGGCGTAAATATGGATCTACCTTTTCGCGCATATCACCGGGCAAAAATCCAAGCCTTTCCCCAACCTCAAGTGCGGGACGTGAAAGAATAATTCTGTTTATAGCTCCCCTTTCGAGCAAAGAAACGGCATAAGCGACCGCTAAATATGTTTTACCCGTTCCCGCAGGACCAATAGCAAAAATAATGTCATTTTCCTCCAAAGCGCGAATATAGCTATTTTGCGCCGGAGAGCGGGCAATAATGGTGGTTTTTTTGGTTTTAATCCGCGCCATGTGGATATGAGATTTGCTCATAAATGATTTATTATCTTTTTCTCCTCCATTTATTTCTCTCTCAACCATACGAATCATCGCATCAACATTGGCAATTTCAATTTCATTTCCTTCCTCTAAGGAAGAATAAAGAGAAGAGAGAATTTTTTGTGCTTGGGCTAGTTTTACCGGATTACCTTTGAGCAAAATATGGTTGCCCCGCACATTAGCCTTTATATTTAGCCTTTGTTCAATGAGCGCTAAATTCTGATCAAATTCACCATAAAGATGCGCAACAAGGCGATTATTATCAAAAGCTAATTCAAGATTATCGCTATTTTCCTGTCTATTTTGCAAAATTTCCCATTCCTTCTATTATTTTACCAATTCGGCTTTGAGCGAATTTTTTTCAGCCGCAATAATTTTTACTTCACCAATAGTGCCGATTAATTCTTTTGGTGCCTCTAAATGAACTGCTTGTAAATAGGGTGAACGCCCACCTATCTGTCCTTTTTCCTTTCCTATTTTATCAAATAATATGGGCATAATTTTGCCTATCATTGCCCTGTTAAAATTAAGCTGTTGCTCATTTAATATTGCCTGTAATTTGCTTAAACGTTCAGCGCGTAATTTTTCTGGCACTTGCTCTTTCATCTGTGCTCCGGGTGTTCCCGGACGGGGAGAATATTTGAAAGAAAAGGCGCTGGCATAATTGACTTGTTTGATTAATTCCAGCGTATCGGTAAAATCTTCTTCGCTCTCACCCGGAAAACCAACAATAAAATCACCAGAAATGGCAATATCAGAACGCGCCTTTCTTAAACGCTCAATAATTTGCAAATATTGTTCCTTAGTATGTTTCCTATTCATTTTTTTTAATATTTTATTTGAGCCCGATTGAATAGGCAAATGTAAATAGGGCATTAATTTATCTATATCTTTATGTGCCCCAATTAAATCATCGCTCATATCATTGGGGTGGGAGGTCGTATAGCGTAACCGCTCAAGCCCATCTATTTTAGCTAATTCAAATAAGAGTTGCGCAAGATTTATCCTTTTCCCTCCCCTTATTGTTCCATTATAAGCATTTACATTTTGTCCCAATAGGGTGATTTCTTTTACTCCGTTGCTAACTAATAATTTTGCTTCTGCAATTATTTTTTCGGCTGGGCGCGAAACCTCGCTACCGCGTGTATAGGGGACAACGCAAAATGAGCAAAATTTATCGCACCCCTCCTGCACCGTTAAAAAAGATGTTAAGCCGCGCGCAACAATATTATTCGGTTTGGCTGCGGGCAAATAATCAAATTTATCTTCTGGCGGAAAATCAATATCAATCACCCGCTCCCCTTTTGCTCTTTTTATTAATTGTGGCAATTTATGATAGGTTTGAGGGCCAAATATTAGATCCACAATTGGCGCACGCGCCATTATTTCTTCACCCTCTGCCTGCGCTACACAACCAGCAACGCCAATTAGAGTATTTAGGCCTTTATTTTTTCTCTCTTTGCTTATTTCTCTTAGCCGACCAAGTTCAGAAAATATTTTTTCTGATGCTTTTTCGCGAATATGGCAAGTATTAAGCAAAATAATATCTGCCTGCTCTAATTTATCAGTATTTTCATATCCATCTTCACTAAGAATATCTACCATACGGTTACTATCATAGACATTCATTTGGCAGCCAAAAGTTTTAATATATAATTTTTTCATTCTTCACTATTTGCCTTATATCTTCCATACTCTTATCTGAGCGTAAAAGCACATTATAGATTGTTTGCGCTTGTTGATGGCACTGGCGAGCAATTTTCTTTCTGTCAGCATCTTTTTTTAATTTAATTGGTTTAGCAAATACAATAGTAATTTCACAGTTTGAACGTTTAAGAATATTTATAATATTGACCAGGCTTGATTTTGACTTGTTCCAGGCAAGCGCAAAACGTTCGGCACGCGAAACCGGTAAACCCTGCAATTTAGTATAAGCAATAATTGTTGGTAAAATAGCGATATTTTTTGCTCCGGCCTGTTTCATCGCCATTTGGGCTGAACCAATAAGGGCGGAACGAAAGGGTAAAATATTTGTGCTTATATCGGAGCGACCTTCGGCAAATAAAACCACAGCATTACCATCAAGTAAATATTTAGCCATTTTTTCCGATGTGCGTCCCGTATCTACTCTGCGATTTCGCTCAACAAAAATAGTTTTTTGCAGCGAGGCCAAAAAGCCAATTAGCGGCCATTTTTTAATCTCGCTTTTAGCAACAAAGCTAACATTTGCAATTGAGCCAAGCGCAACAATATCCGACCAGGAAATATGATTGGCAACAATTAATGTTGGCTGACCAATATTGGCCGTGCCAATCACATTTATCTTTAACCCAAATAATATTGCTCCAAGACGGAATAATAAACGCGGCAAAAAGTGCCAAAAGGGTAGATTTAATTTAATTATGATAAATTGAATTGGAATAAAAATTATCATAAAGGGTAATATGATGAAAAAGAAAAATAAAAGTCGCAATATCACTTTGAAACCTTATTTTTCATGTTTCAGATTTTTGTTTTTAGTTTCTTCTATTGGAACAGCATAAAGTTCCAAACGGTGATCCACCAATCTATAGCCGAGCTTTTTGGCGATTAAATGCTGAATTGCTTCTATTTCTTCATTATAAAATTCAATTATTTTTCCTGAACGAATATCTATTAAATGATCATGATGTTCATCTGGTATAGGCTCAATACGCGCTCTGCCATCCTTAAAATCATGTTTGGCGATAAAGCCTGCTTCCTCAAATAAATTTATGGTGCGATAAAGAGTTGCAAGAGAGATATTTTTATCTATCTTAACCGCCCTTTCATAAAGTTCTTCTACATCCGGATGGTCGTTAGCTGCCTCAATAATACGAGCAATAATGCGCCTTTGCTCGGTCATTCTCATTCCGGAAGAAACACATAATTGCTCTAAAGTTTGGCCTTCTATTTCACCCAATTTCTAATTTCCCTTATTTTATTCCATTTAATCTATATCTTTACGCATAATTAGTGCATTTTTGCTAATCTGCCCCTCTGCCCTATAATATGATTTTCTTTCGCCAACTTCAATAAAGGCAAATTTTCTATATAGATTTATAGCTCTTTTATTGTCGGGGGCAACCTCAAGAAAAAATTTTGTAACCGCAAACATAGTTAAATAATCAATTATAGCCGATATTAGGGCGCTTCCAATCCCTTTTTTACGCCATTTTTTACTGACAATAATAGTCAATAATTCGCTTTCATCATTTATTATTCTGATAATTGCAAAGCCAGCTATTTTTCGTTTCCCATCACAAGCTATAAGGCAAAGATAATTCTTATTATCCCTCAACATTGAAGCAAATTCAACTTCCGTCCAGGAGCGATAAAATTCTCCCTGATGTAATTTGGCCAATATTTTTGCATCGTCAAATTGCGCTTCTTCAATATGCAATCCGCAAGGAGCAGGCCATATTTTCATTCATTATCCCCTAATTTTCCGCCAGTTTAATAATATGTTTAGTTTGTTTTTTGGCATCAGCTGGACGGACATAATTTGGAATTGGCGGATAATTTTTATTATCCAAATTCAGGGCAAAACGAGATAAGTGCTCAATATTAATTTTTTTGGGGGTCAAAATATTGGGTAATTTTTTGGCCAAACTAATTTCAATTAATTTTTCTTTTTCCGCCGGTTTTGCGGGAGCAAAAAAACGCTGACAATAGGCTTGGTTTCTTCTTGCATCTAATAAAATAGAAAAATTTTGCTTATTTTTCTGTGTAAGCGAAAGAGCCAAAAGGGTTGGAATTCCAACTATTTTGATATTTTTAGCAAAACCAATGGAAAGAGCCGCGCTTAAACCACAGCGCAGGCCGGTAAATGATCCAGGCCCAACTATTACAGCAATATTAGTTAAGTCATCATAAGAAATATTATTTTGCCTTAGGAGGGAATTAATATTAGCAAAAATAATCTCCCCATGCCCATTTTTACCTTCTTTAGATAAAGAGCTGAATTTACCATTAATCAATAGCCCTAATTGAAGAAGTGGGGCTGAACTATCAATTGCTAAAAGGGTCTGCATAAATTTTATTTAATCGGCAAATAGGTGGCTGTCTAGACTATTTAGTTAATCAGGGATTTTGGATGTTTATTTGTAGAATAATGGAGGATTTTTAGAAAAATATATATCCCAATACAACCCGTTCACTAATAATAAATCAGCCACTTTTTAGAATTACATATAATTTAACCCAAAATACCGCTTTCTTTAATTCCGTCAAAAATAAATTGCACCGATAAAGCAGCAAGCAAAATACCCACAATGCGAGATACGACGGCCAGACCAGTAATACCTAAAATACGCTGAATTGGAATGGCCAATAATAATAATAGCCAGCTAGCCAGCATAATTAGGATAAGCGCCAGCAAAACCAGCCAAAATTCAGTTTGGCTTTTTGCCCCTGTTGTCAATAATATTACTGCGGAAATTGCACCAGGCCCCGCAAGTAACGGCGTTGCCAGGGGAAAAATGGAAATATCTTCACTTTCTCTAGCTTCGGCAGTTTCTTCCTTTGTAGTGCCGGTGCCGCCCGAATGGCGCGCAAATACCATATCTATAGAGATTAATAATAATAATATTCCCCCTCCAACCCTTAAGGCTGGAATGTCTATGCCAAATAATTTCAATATTGTATCGCCAAAAAAGGCAAAAAATAATAAAATTATAGTGGCTACAATCACCCCGCGCGTTGCAAATATTAGACGTTCCTTAGAACTGGCATCTTTTGTCAATGCGGCAAAAATAAGCGCAATATCGGGCGGAGCGATAGTTGCAAAAAACATAGTCAAAGAAACAATCACACTTTCAACCATGATTATTTCTGCCCCGTTGTAAAGTCAGTTCTATTTCATCCCAGATAAGTTTAGCAATGTCCGGTCCGCCAAAACGCTTTATTTCACGTATTCCAGTGGGCGAAGTTACATTTATTTCGGTAAGATAATCGCCAATAACATCAATTCCGACAAAAATCATTCCCCTTTCCTTAAGGGTGGGGGAGATAATATCGCATATTTCCATTTCCCGCTTTGTTAATTTGCTTAAAACCGGCTTCCCCCCCACATGCATATTAGAGCGCACTTCACTAGGAGCCGGAATTCGATTTAGAGCAGCGACCGCCCTACCACCAACCAAAATTATTCTCTTATCACCACTTCTTACTTGGGGAAGATATTTTTGCACCATAAAGGGCTCGGCAAAATTTTGCTCAAATAATTCAATTAGTGCAGTTAAATTTTGATCGCCCGCCGAAAGCAAAAAAACCCCCGCTCCACCATTTCCATAAAGGGGCTTAATTATTATGTCACCATATTGTTTACGAAAATAATAAATTTCTTCCCTATCCCGGGTAATTAAAGTTGGCGGCATTAATTCTGGAAAATCCGTTACTAAAATTTTCTCTGGTGAATTACGAACCGAAGAGGGAGGATTAACGATCAGAGTATTAGCAGAAATTTTGTCAAGCAAATGAGTTGTAGTGATATAATTCATATTAAAGGGGGGGTCTTGGCGCAAATGAATGACGTCAAATTCACTTAACTCTTTACGCTCAAAATCGTCTAGCTGAAAATGTTCGCCCTTTTTTTTATCAAATAATTTTATTTGGGCAATATTAGCGCTCAAAATATTATTTTTTAGGGATAAAGATGAGGGATTATAATAGCTAACCCTAAATTTACGTCTTTGAGCTTCCAGCATTATTGCAAAACTGGAATCCCCAATAGGGTCAATATGCTCAATCTCATCCATTTGCACGGCAATATTAAGAGGCAAAATTTTACTCCAAATAATCAAACGCGCCAGCCAAATGATATGGCAATATAGAGGGCGCAATAAAAATTACATCAAAGCGTAAATTATAATCATAATATTCTGGATTTTGCGATAAAAATAAAGCCGCTGCCCGATAAATACGCTCTTTATTAACCGCTTCTAATGCTTCTTGCATTTTACTTTTATTTTTTCTTATTTTTACCTCAACAAAAATAAGTAATTTTCCCCTTTTAGCAATTATATCAATTTCGCCCAAATTTGTTTTTACGCGCCGGCCAATTATTGTATAAAATTTAAGGCGCAGAAAAATTTCTGCTATTTTTTCGCCAAGACGGCCAAAATACTCAGATTTTTTTCTCTCTAATTTTGAGCGCTGCATCATAAACCTGTTTTCGCTTTAGATTATATTTAGCGGTAATATTTTCAACCGAGCTTTTAAGTGAATTATTCTTTAATAGATTAGCCAATTCCTCCTGCCATATATTCTCATCTATATTTATTTTTTTTGCACCAGAAATTAAAATAACCGCTTCACCCTTTATTTGTTTATTTTTTAATTGCTCATTTAAGTTAGATAGTGAATTACGCATTATTCTTTCATATTGTTTACTAATTTCAAAAATAATGGCTGCTTTTCTTGTGGAGCCAAAAATATTTTGGGCAGAATCCAAAAAGGCGGCCAAGCGGTGTGGTGATTCGTAAAAAATAAGTGTTTCCTGATTATTTTTTAATTTTTGCATATATTTTTCCCTTGCCACGCTTTTTGCCGGTAAAAAACCAAAAAAACTAAAATTATCGCTTGGTAAGCCTGAAACACTAAGAGCCGCTATTAAAGCCGATGGTCCGGCTATGGCGAAAATATCTAATCCCTCATCTCTAGCTTGTTGCACCAATGGAAAACCCGGATCGCTAATTAAGGGTGTTCCAGCATCTGAAATAAGCGCTATTGTTTCTCCTTCTTTTAGGCGCTTAATAATATATTTTGTTTTTTCTTTTTCATTATGTTCGTGAAAGGATAATTTTTTTGTTTTTATTCCATAATGGTTTAATAATTTTGCGCTGGTTCTACTATCTTCGCAAATTATCAGATCAACCGCAGCTAAAGTTTCAAGCGCACGTATGCTAATATCACGCAAATTCCCTATTGGAGTTGCAACAATATATAGTCCCGCATTTAATTTTGGCGCATTAAATTCTCTACCATCAATAAAAAATTTGCCCATCTGCAATAATCCCATTTGTGCCTAATTATAAACAGGCTAAATTTAGCTTTAAGCAATTGCTTTGATTTTGTATAGCTTTGGGCTAAACTAAACCAAATTAAACAGTTCGTTGCGGCATAAATGGGAGCTGAAATTGTTATTTGAAAATATTAATAGATTTTTTGTTAAACTATTTTTTGGCCTAAAATATTTATTAATTCTCTTTTTATTGACAATATTGGCCGCCTGTTCAAATTTTTCCTTTGGTCCACAAATTGCAACTTCTCCCCTTATTACAACGCCACAATTTGCTGGTGAAAATAATTTACCTCCTGCCGCCGGCGAACAAATAGGTAGTGGGAATATTCGGGTTGCATTATTATTACCCTTATCGGGTGAAGGGGAGCTAGCAAATGTAGGAATATCTATGGCAAATGGGGCGCGTTTGGCCATGGAATATATTGAAAAAAATAATAATAGTTCCAATATTACGCTGGTGCTTAAAGATACAAAGGGTGATGCCACAATTGCCGCGCAGAAGGCTTCTGAAGCCATTAGTGAGGGGGCAAGTCTGATTTTGGGTCCATTACGCGCCCATTCTGTGCGCTCTGCTGGCTCTGTTGCCCGCTCTGGCGGAATTCCCCTAATTGGATTTTCAAATAATTCCGGAGCGGCTTCAAATGGCGTTTATTTACTCAATGTTTTGCCGGAAGGTGAAGTTCGCCGCTCACTTAAATATGCTTCTGCACAGGGAAGACGCAGTTTTGCAGCAATTTTATCTACAACCGATTTTGGCACAATTCAGGGCGGAGCATTTCGCCAGGCGGTTAGCGATTTAGGGTTAAATGCACAAGCTGTTTATTCATTTTCTAATGAGGGTGAAGCGCGTTTGGCGGTTGAACAATTAATACCACTTATTCAGGGCGGTCAAATAGATGCAATTTTTATTCCCGACCGAGCTACTGCCCCAAGTTTTGCTACTTTATTTGAAGCTGGCGGGATTGATAAAAATAAAATATTATTTATTGGCTCTGCCGATTGGGATAATGATAGTGCTATTACCCAAACTCCATATTTAGTAGGGGCAATTTATCCATCAATTGACGATAGGGGGTTAGAGGCTATACGCCCCGAATATATAGCAAAATTTGGCTCCAGCCCGCATCCATTTACAACCATTGCCTATACGGCCACCTTATTGGCAAATTCTTCGGCTTTGGCAAAAACCACTCCCCCCTATGCGTATAATCAGCTCACCCGCCCCACTGGTTTTAATGGGCGCGATGGATTATTTCGCTTTTATCCTGATGGGCGTTCTGACTATGCTTTAGTAATAAAGCAGATTATTCCTGATGGTGCGCGGATTATTGATGGGGCAAAATTGCCATAAATTCAAAGATCTAATTTTTTGCGTTTTGCCTTGCTCAGTTTTTTGGCAATAATTTGATGTGCTTCAATGATATATTGTTTTATATCTTCCTGGTTAAGCTCAGAATTTGGAGAAATAGCGACCCATTTTGCTCTAGCTAAATATTTTGCCTTTTTAATGCCCTTTAGATTTGGTAATATTTCAAAACTCATATCAGAGCACTTAAACGCAATTTGCCATTCATCTTTTTCATTCCAAATATTATATATGGCAAATATTTTCCCACCAACCTTGCCAACTGAAGCATCTCCCCATTGATGAACTATTTCCACCGCTTTAAGCCCAAGAATAAATTGTTCAAAATTTTCCCTGATAAATATATTCAAAATTTCAACTTTCAACTGAATTAAATGGGTTAGAAATTGTAAATATTAAAATTTTGCCGTCATAATCAATTATATGGCTAATTTAGTATTTTTATTTCTACCTATAATTAGCAATAATATACCCAAAATAGTTGGAATTAACCAGGCAGGAAGATTAAATATAAAAATAATTATTTTTTTGGCACCAAATTGGGTCAAAGAACTTGTTAAATAGTCGCTAAGAGCCAGCCAACTTGGTGCGTGTAAATCGTTCCACGTTTGTGAAAGAGAGGGTGAAATTATTGAAAGTGAAACAAAAGAGAGAACAATATCTCTTACAAACAAGACTAAAGCTAATCCTAGTAACCATGTTCCCAAAATTCGGAAAAAAAATTTCATAAAATATTTCTCCCAATAAATTCTTTTTGCCAATAATAATATTGGCATTTACCGTTGAAGCCATCTTTTATCAAAATTTTTCCTATTTTGTAGTTTTTTTGAATTTATTATTAAGAAGTGTGTTTTTAAGCGAAATTTCTTGCCTTTTTCCTTTATTTTTGTTTATTCAGACTTTGAAAAAGGGTTGATTGATGATGGAGAATAGGCAGGGGCTAATCTGGTTGCACTAAGGTAGAAAGAGGGGCACAAGAGGCTAGGTTTGTTAGAAATGCTGGTATGGGGGTAAAATTACCGGCGTTATGATGGATGGGTGACTCAGGGGCGAAGGCGCGAAGGCAGAGCTTAAGCTATGCCGTCTAAAATATAGAGTAGCATGCGCCTGTTAAGATATAGCTGGTATGGTAATATCAGCAACATAGATGGAGAGGTGGCCGAGTGGTCGAAGGCGCACGCCTGGAAAGCGTGTAGGCGAGCAGTCGTCTCGAGGGTTCGAATCCCTTCCTCTCCGCCATTAAAAGCCGCCCCTTTTGGGGCGGTTTTTAATGCGGATAGTGTTGGTGGAAGAACGCTTAGTCCTTTAGGGCTAGGGTTCGAAAACAAGCTTAGTGAAGCGCAGCTGAACTTAGCGGTTTCGATGTGGGGCAATGCACCACATAATCCCTTCCTCGAAGCTTCATAGCGGGAACCTCGATATTATCAACTTTCCCAAATATTAGATCTTGGCTTTTGTAATCTGACAGGGCATGGGGCTTTGTATAAAACAGCCATCCCTATATAAAATAGCTATCCGCTTAAATTTATGCAGATTTTGATTCATCTGAAACGAACTTTAACTATGCCAGAGTAAAATTCTCACTTAATTTTGATTATTTTTCCAATAATATTAAAAATAATATATCTCTTCTTTCTACTTGATTTATAAATAAAAACTTAGCAAAAGAGAGTGACATATTTTAATAGTTTGGGCTTTATTTCATAATGACGCTTATCGATGAAGCAGTTTCGGCAACAAGGGGGGTCTTTGCGCTCGCTGGAGGGCAAAAAGATAGTGAAAAATATTTTGATAATTCTGACTATGGGCTCATCGGAGCTATAATTGCCCTAATATTGTCAATTGCGATTAATGCCCATATGCCCATTATTGCCGGCCACGCTCAACAACAATTATTAGGCCCACGTGAAGCAACTATTTTTATCAGCACAATATATCTTATTCAAATTGGGGTAGCGGCTATTGTCTTAAACCAATTTAATCTAATTGAGCGGCTAAGAGCTTATTTAATTGCTGATTTTTGGTCAAATTTTATCATTATTATATTAATGGCAATTCCGGCTTTATTCCGGGTGCAGAGCCTATTATTTGTGCTAATTTTGGCAATAGGAACAATTATTATTAAAATAAATATTATGCGCCTGATTATAAAATTAAATATTGGGCAGATTATTATATTTTTTGTCGCTCAACTTACAGCAGGCTTTGTCGGATTAATAATTTTGGGCAGTATTTTTGGCGTTAATATTGCGGAATAATATAAGCCAACCTCAAATAATGGTAATATTTAATATTAATCTCTGACAAAATCTATATCACGAATAATTGCCCCATTATTACCATCAATCAGGCGCAGTTTTTCCTTACCATTCAAAATATAGCTAACCCCGATCATTCCCTCACTTGGCACAACCGAAATAATTTGCGCTCCCTCCGGAATAACTATCATTCCGAGCGAATAATTTGCCGCCTGAGAATTATTTTGTAAAATATTATCATTCCCCCCGTCCCGATAAATAATAGCTATAGCGACAATAATAAGACCTATAATCAACAGGCTAATGGAAAATAGAAAAGATTTTTTTGCCCTATTTATTACGGCAATAGTTTCAGGGGAAATATTTTCATTTGCCAAATTATCTTTACTGGATTTATCTTTAGACGAATTATCAGACATGAAAGTTCCACTTTGCAAAAAGAAAAAACATATATTGTTAGCGAAAAAGAGCAAAATCAGCGACTTGATATTTTCTTGGCGCTGGCTCAGTCTAAACTAAGCAGAACGCGCATTAAACAATTAATTTTGCAAGGCGCTGTTTTGGTCAATAAAGTTACAATATGCGAGCCAAAATATAAGGTCAAACCTAAAGATAAAATAATTTTATTTTCTCCAGAGCCAATTGACCCTGAGCCAAAGGGAGAAAATATAGAGCTAAATATTATTTATGAAGATGAAGAAATTATTGTCATAGATAAGCCGGCAGGATTGGTTGTGCATCCAGCTCCTGGCCATTCTAGTGGAACATTGGTTAATGCACTTATTCATCATTGTGGGGAGCAATTATTAGGAATAGGCGGGGTAAAACGACCCGGCATTGTGCACCGCTTAGATAAGGATAGTTCCGGCATTATGGTGGTAGCAAAAACTCAATATGCGCATAATAATTTAAGCGAACAATTTGCCGATCACGGCAAAAAAGGAGTGCTAAAACGTTCCTATATTGCCTATTGTTGGGGGGGGGTTATGCAAAATTCTGGGACAATAAATATGCCAATTGGGCGCGATAAATATAATCGCCTTAAGCAGGCAGTTAGGAATGATGGGAAAAAGGCCATAACCCACTATGAAATAATAAATAAATATGGGGAAAAAAATTGGCAAATTTCTAAGATAAAATGCACCCTACAAACGGGTAGGACCCATCAAATCAGAGTGCATATGGCTAATATTAAGCACCCATTATTAGCTGATTCGCTTTATGGGGGAGGCTTTGCTACAAAGGTAAGAAAATTGCCAAATAATCTGGCAAATATTATAAATTCGCTTAATGGGCAGGCACTACATGCGGCACTTTTAGCCTTTGCCCACCCAAAAAGCAATAAACTCATGATTTTTGAGGCCGAATTACCCGGCCCCTTAAAAAAATTAGACCTAGCCTTAGCCCCATATAGTTAGATAAATTGATATTTTATTATGACTATTTTGCAAATTTAATTTGAACTATTATTGAAGGGGTAGAAAAATAATAATTTTCCCCTATATGCTAATGGATATAAAAGGGACATAATTGCTTCCTATAAGATTAGCAGTTGGTTTTGCGCTGATAATCAGGTAGAATCGCTCGCTCCGCTTCAAAGGGAAATGAGAAAATTAATGACAAAATCAAATCTGCCGACTTTAAGCTCCAATTCCGGTCTTGATAGATATTTACAGGAAATACGTAAATATCCAATGTTGCAGCCCGATGAGGAATTTATGCTAGCCAAGCGCTATAGAGAACATCAGGATCCGGAGGCGGCGCAAAAATTAATTACCTCTCATTTGCGCCTAGTTGCCAAAATCGCAATGGGCTATCGTGGTTATGGCCTACCTATTTCTGAGGTTATTTCTGAGGGTAATGTTGGTTTAATGCACGCGGTAAAGCGCTTTGAGCCAGATAAGGGATTTCGCCTGGCAACATATGCTATGTGGTGGATAAAGGCTTCAATTCAGGAATATGTTTTACGTTCTTGGTCTTTGGTAAAAATTGGCACAACGGCCGCCCAAAAGAGATTATTTTTTAATTTGCGTAAAATTAAGAGCCAAATTGCAGCCCTTGATGATGGGGCAATACATCCTGAGCAAATAAAACAAATTGCTAACCAGCTAAATGTTAGCGAAGATGAAGTAATTTCCATGAATGCGCGCCTTTCTGGCGATGCTTCGCTTAATGCGCCAATGAAAAATGACGAAGAAAGCAGCGAATGGCAGGATTGGCTTATTGATGAAACGCCAGATCAGGAAACAGCACTTGGCGATAGCGAAGAATATGAACAGCGCATGCAAATGGTTGAAGATGCTATGAAAGTGCTTAATGAGCGTGAAAGAAAAATTTTTGCGGCCAGAAGATTGCGCGATAAGCCGCTTACTCTTGATCAATTAGCTAAAGAATTTAATGTTTCGCGCGAACGTATTAGACAAATTGAAGTGCGCGCCTTTGAAAAAGTTCAAGATGAGGTAAAAGCAAATATGCAAAAACAACCAGCATAAAGCTGGAATATAAGCTAATCAATTTACGTAATAATGGGGGAATTTATGAAATATAGGCTTTATGGTCTGGCAGGAACCCGCTCTATTCGTGTTTCCTGGCTATTGGAAGAGCTTGAGTTAGAATATGAATTTATCAGCCTATTGCCCCATAGTAAAGAAATTTTGGCCGTAAATCCGAGCGGCAAAATACCAACCCTATTGGTTGATAATCATCCAATTAGCGATAGTGCGGCAATTTGTCTTTATCTTTGTGATAAGCACCCGCAAAAGGGATTATCAGCCCCTTGTGCAACTATTGAGCGGGCAGAGATAGATAGTTGGCTATATTTTGCGCAATCAGAATTGGAAGCGCCGGTTTGGGCCTATAGAAAACACAAAAAGACCACTCAATTAATCCCCGATAATCTCAAAATTAATATTAAGGATTGGGTTGAATTTGAATTTTCCAGATCGGTTGAAACATTGCTTACCCGTTTAGGAAGTAGGGACTATGCAATGGGGGATAATTTTTCTGTTGTTGATATTTTTTTGGCACAAATCGGGCAGTGGGCAAGACATGAAAGATTAGCCATTCCTGAAAAATATAGGCGATATATTGATCGGATTTGGGCAAGACCCGCTTTGGCACGGGCCAGGCAAAAAGAAAAGGGGCAGTGAAAGAGAATAATAAAAAGGGGCAATCAAGAGGGTGGTGAAAGAGAACAGTAAATTTATGATAATTTACGCCGTTATATGCATAATTATTTCCCGACTATGCGGATAATGTCGGTGCTCAAATAAAAATATACCCTGCCAGGTGCCAAGCATAGGTTTACTATCTGCCAGCGGAATTGAGATAGAGACATTTGTTAGGGCAGATTTAATATGGGCGGGCATATCATCTGCCCCCTCTAATATATGTCTTACCCAACTCATATTTTGCGGCACTAAGCGAGAAAAAAATTCCATCAAATCTTTTTGCACGTCAGGATCGGCATTTTCCTGAATTAATAAAGAGCAAGAAGTATGGCGGACAAATAGATTGAGCAATCCTACTTTTTGATTTGCTTCAGCCGCAAATTTGACTACTTCTTTAGTGAATTCATAAAGCCCAAAACCATTTGTTTCTATTTTAATAATTTTTTGCATTATGTGCCTTTTGTTAAATGGATAGTTCTGATTTTGATATTATGTTATTGTCAATATTAACTCAATCTCTATGATGAATATACAGGAGACAAGGAGACAGGGGAATAAAGGAGCAGGGGGGAAGAGCAAATTGCGTAAATATATTAAATTATCTGTCTATCTACTTTGTATATTTTTATTTTTATCAATAATTCTTGCTCTATTTAATTATGAGCGTCTGTTGCGTCTTTATCACGTAAATAATTTATTTTCGCAGGAAAATATCGTTAGTAATTTTTCTAACATGCAAAAGCTCTTTCTTACAATCCCGGTAAAAAGAGGAGATATAATTTATCAATGGGAAGAAGAGCCAAAAGAATTAGTGCAAAATTTTGCATTTGAAGGGCGTATTATTAATGTAGCTAACTATCTAAAAGAAACTGCCACTACTTCTTTATTGGTTGTTAGTAATGGCAAAATTAGTTTTGAAGAATATTATTTGGGAAGCTCAGCACAGGATAGGAGAATTTCTTGGTCAATTGCAAAATCTTTTCTTTCGGCCTTATTTGGCATAGCGCTTGAAGAAGGATATATTGACAGTCTTGATGATGCCGTAACTAAATATGTGCCAGAATTAGAGCAATCCGCCTATAATGGAGTAGCAATTATAGATGTATTACGCATGGCCAGCGGAGTTAAATTTAATGAAGATTATATGGATTTTAACTCCGATATAAACAGGATGGGACGTATATTAGCGTTGGGTGGCTCAATGGATAAATTTGCAATTGGGATTAAAGATAGAGTCCGAAAGGCAGGCACAGCGCGCCAATATGTTTCAATTGATACACATATTTTAGCTATGGTTTTAAGAGCGGTTACCTCTAAGAGCATAGCCGAATTATTATCGGAGAAAATTTGGAGTAAAATAGGCCCTCTTGATGATGCTTATTATATTAGCGATGGCTATGGTGTGGCTTTTGCACTTGGCGGGCTGAATATGAGAAGCCGCGATTATGCCCTATTTGGTCAATTATTTTTACAAAAGGGAAAATGGGGAGAGGAGCAAATAATCCCCCTTAAATGGGCAATAGATTCCGTCTTACCAAGCGCGCCACCCTCAATTTATAATAGTGATAAATTTGGCTATGGCTATCAATGGTGGGTGCCACTTAATGCCGAAGAGGAATTTTTTGCCACTGGAATTTATGGACAATATATTTATGTTAATCGCAAAATGGGGGTGGTAATTGTAAAAACATCGGCTGATAGAAATTTTCGTAATGATGGAGCGGGTGGAAATTTAGTTAAAAGAAAAACTATTGAAATGTTTCGGGCAATAGCAAAATCGCAATAATATACGCAATTTATAGTCGCCCGTGAACTACGCGATTTTTGCTAAATGTTTTGATATTAGCCTTATCCGGATTTTGCACCAAAGAGGTTTGGTAGATTTGGGGATAGGGCGGAAGTTGTAGCCAGTAGCGGTTAGGGTGGGATTGATAGCGTCGCCTTGGCTGTGGGTAGTGACCTTGCCTCTATCTTATAAACCTGATGACTGACCTTTACCCAAAAAGCAAAAGCCCCTGACCAAATAAGGGCAGGGGCTTTTTAATTTTTTCTTTTAACATCGCTATAATCAAATAAGAACCTAATTGCTTTTGGCAGATCTGGCAGTGACCTACTCTCCCATGCCTTAAGACAAAGTACCATCGGCGCTGGAGCATTTAACGTTCGAGTTCGGAATGGGATCGTGTTCTGGGCGCTCCGCAATAACCACCAGATCAGCGAAAAGCAATTAGGGTGTGAATTCTGGAAAATCTTTGCCTTGCGGCAAAATCTATATGTCTTGCAACTCACTCCAGCTTAGCTAAAGCTAAGCTGAGCCTTACGACTGGGGGCACAAAACTGTGCAAAGTTCTCAGCCTAAAGGCTTAGTCCTTCTTTCCCCTTTGGCATAATGTCAATGTGAAGGAAACTTCACACTAACAGTGCAAGGCATATATTCTGGCATTTATTGTTATATAAATGTTGGCGTTCTAACCGAATCATTCAAACATTCAACAATGAAACAACACTAGTGCTGCGAACATTGATAAATGAGAACAATCAAGTCAATCGAGCTATTAGTACTGGTCAGCTTCACACATTACTGCGCTTCCACATCCAGCCTATCAACGTGGTGGTCTTCCACGGCTCTGATAGGGAATACTAGTTTCGAAGGAGGCTTCCCGCTTAGATGCTTTCAGCGGTTATCCCGTCCAGACGTAGCTACCCTGCAATGCGGCTGGCGCCACAACAGGTCCACCAGAGGTCTGTCCATCCCGGTCCTCTCGTACTAGGGACAGCTCTTCTCAATATTCCAACACCCACGGCAGATAGGGACCGAACTGTCTCACGACGTTCTAAACCCAGCTCACGTACCACTTTAAACGGCGAACAGCCGTACCCTTGGGACCTGCTCCAGCCCCAGGATGTGATGAGCCGACATCGAGGTGCCAAACAATGCCGTCGATATGGACTCTTGGGCATCATCAGCCTGTTATCCCCGGCGTACCTTTTATCCGTTGAGCGATGGCCCTTCCACGCGGGACCACCGGATCACTATGACCGACTTTCGTCTCTGCTCGACTTGTCAGTCTCGCAGTCAGGCAGGCTTATGCCATTACACTCGACGACCGATTTCCGACCGGTCTGAGCCTACCATCGCGCGCCTCCGTTACTCTTTGGGAGGCGACCGCCCCAGTCAAACTACCCACCACACGCTGTCCCGGATAGTGTAATATCGCGGTTAGACATCCATGACAGTAAGGGTGGTATCTCATCTTGCGGCTCCACTCAAACTGGCGTCCGAGCTTCAAAGCCTACCACCTATCCTGCACATGCTGACACGAATGCCAGCGTGAAGCTATAGTAAAGGTGCACGGGGTCTTTCCGTCTGACCGCAGGAACCCCGCATCTTCACGGGGAATTCAATTTCGCTGAGTCTATGCTGGAGACAGTGGGGAAGTCGTTACGCCATTCGTGCAGGTCGGAACTTACCCGACAAGGAATTTCGCTACCTTAGGACCGTTATAGTTACGGCCGCCGTTTACTGGGGCTTCAGTTCAAGGCTCTCACCTCTCTCTTTAACCTTCCAGCACCGGGCAGGCGTCAGACCCTATACGTCGTTTTGCAACTTCGCAGAGCCCTATGTTTTTAGTAAACAGTCGCCACCCCCAATTTTGTGCCACCCCCATCTGGTTGCCCAAATAGGGGTCACGCTTATCCCGAAGTTACGCGTGCATTTTGCCGAGTTCCTTCAGCATAGTTCTCTCAAGCGCCTTGGTATGCTCTACCTGTCCACCTGTGTCGGTTTGGGGTACGGTCTAATGGTGGAGCTATTTCCTGGAACTTGCTCACAGCCTACCCAATCCAATAAGGGTAAACTACTCTACAAATCCGTCACTACCACCTGGCCCACGAATATTAACGTGGTTCCCATCGTCTACGCATTTCTGCCTCGACTTAGGGGCCGGCTAACCCTGCGCTGATTAGCATTGCGCAGGAACCCTTGGACTTACGGCGAGAGTGTTTCTCACACTCTTCTCGCTACTCATGTCATCATTCGCACTTCTGATACCTCCAGGACTCCTCACAGATATCCCTTCGCAGGCTTACAGAACGCTCCGCTACCGCGCACACAAAAGTGTGCACCCTAAGCTTCGGTGCATAGTTTAAGACCCGGTACATTTTCGCCGCAGGATCGCTTGACCAGTGAGCTGTTACGCTATCTTTAAAGGATGGCTGCTTCTAAGCCAACCTCCTGGTTGTCTAAGCAATCCCACATGCTTTCCCACTTAACTATGACTTGGGGACCTTAGCTGTAGGTTAGGGCTGTTTCCCTTTCCACGACGGACCTTAGCACCCGTCGTGTGTCTGCTAGATATTACTTCTGGGTATTCGGAGTTTGGTTAGGTTTGGTAAGTCGGTGAGACCCCCTAGCCCATCCAGTGCTCTACCCCCCAGAGTATTCGTCTAACGCTCTACCTAAATAGATTTCGCGGAGAACCAGCTATTTCCGAGTTTGATTGGCCTTTCACCCCTAGGCACAAGTCATCCCCGCCTTTTTCAACAGACGTGGGTTCGGTCCTCCAGTGAGTGTTACCTCACCTTCAACCTGCTCATACCTAGATCACCCGGTTTCGGGTCTAATCCAACTAACTATACGCCCTATTCAGACTCGCTTTCGCTGCGCCTACACCTAACGGCTTAAGCTTGCTAGTTAGACTAAGTCGATGACCCATTATACAAAAGGTACGCTGTCACCCATAAAGGGCTCCAACTGTTTGTAAGCATCCAGTTTCAGGGACTATTTCACTCCCCTCGTCGGGGTTCTTTTCACCTTTCCCTCACGGTACTTGTTCACTATCGGTCGCACACGAGTACTTAGGCTTAGAGGGTGGTCCCCCTATATTCGGACAGAATTTCACGTGTTCCGCCCTACTCAAGGGTTAAAAGTCTTTCTACCAGTACGGGGCTATCACCCACTATGGCTGAGCTTTCGCAGCTCATTCCTGTTCTTAACTTTTAACCACTGGCCTGGTCCGCTTTCGCTCGCCACTACTAACGGAGTCTCGGTTGATTTCCTTTCCTCCGGGTACTTAGATGTTTCAGTTCCCCGGGTTTGCCTCCCTTACGGGATACCTCAAAAGAGGTGGGTTTCCCCATTCAGAAATCCTCGGATCAAAGCTTATTCGCAGCTCCCCGAGGCTTATCGCAGCGTATCACGTCTTTCATCGCCTGTGTGCGCCAAGGCATCCACTGAATGCTCTTAAGACACTTGATTGTTCTCATTATCAATGTTCGCAATTCAATATTCCTCCGTATAGAGAAATAGAATCGTCAA
>WFXU01000011.1:0-10000 GCA_015490455.1 Hyphomicrobiales bacterium | reverse complement strand
CGACAAACAACTTGATAAAAACAAGTCAAAAGAGCGGCGCCACATTGCCAACCATACTGACAGCCCAGCCCACCTTAAAAGAAAAACGCCAAAAAAACAGCCCGCAAAAAGCTAGGAGCCAATGCTCTCAATACCACCGACCGTTTTCTCTCAGCGCTGGGGGGTTATATAGCCGACCAAATCGTTAGTCAACTAAAAAAAGCAAAAAAATCAGCTTTTATCCCCTTCTCACACTGGCCGTCTTTTTTGGCAACGCCACGACATCATCCAACAAACCGGAACGCATCTGGTCAACACCACCCTGCCCGCGCAATCCGTCCAAAATCACCCACTAACTACGCTTAACCTGGCACCCGATCCATCGCAACCAGTGCAGCACTAGTATAATATTGCTTAATGATAATTTCAAGTAAATTTCAGTTAATTTTTGGCGTATAATTTTTGAAAAAAATGTAACTTGACCTAATTTTGCCGCAATCTATATTGAGTCAATTTGACTGTAAATATTTGGAAAAGAAGCAGGCTCTGAATTTGGGGTAGATTTTGAGTTTAAATCAGAAAAATCGTGATAATGCTTTGTTGATTGCGGCGGGTTTTAAGGATGCCGCACCATTAACTGCTAATTCTACGAATGGCAATATGCCTGATGGGCGTGAGTTAAGTTTTTCCTGGCTGGCGGGAATAATAATGACTGCCTTGACCGGGCTATTGCTGATGGGAGGAGCGCTTTATATAGCATTTTTAGGTCAGGATAGTTTTTCAACTGCCTATGCGGCGCTAAAAATTGCCAAAACACAGAATGTAGGGACTACCCTAACCGGACAAAAGACCGATAGAATTAGACCAGTAGCAAAAACACGATCAGAAAATGAAATTGTTGAGGCTGCTATTCGTGAAAATATTGATGGGCGCAGCATAGTGCGCAAGCGGCCATTTGTAAGAATAAAGGCAACTTTGGCTACTTCTTTAACCGCCCTATCAAGTTCAGTTCCCCCCTATGATCCTATAGCCATATTATCACGCATTCAATCAACAAAACCAGATAATAATACCGATATATCTACAGATATATATAGCGCAGACATAGAGGGAATAATTGCCGTTCAAACCTCAGATTTATCTTTTGATTCTGCTCCGGCAAAAATTATCAGCGATATGGATGCGGCTGAATATCTCGCCTCCATATATTCGGGTGAGAGTTTTGATGCTGAATTTGCCGCGCTTGGCTATATTAGCGAGGAAACAAATATACGCGAGATTGATGAAATATCGGATAATAAAATTTCCGGCGCTATTCAAAATATTTCGGTTAAATATAAAAATAGCGATAATAAAAATTCTTCCCGTATAGAGCGTATATTAACTGTTAAACAACAAGATAGTTTGGAAAATATTTTACTCCGGAATGGATTTTCTCTATCTACGATTAATTTAATCAGTGCGACTTTGCGTAATGTTTATCCCTCTACAACCTTACCACAAGGGGCGCGTTTGCGCATATTATTTGGACCAAATGCAAATAAAAACAGCCTTATTCCCTATAGGATGAGCATATATATTAAGGATATGCATGTCGCAACAGTCGCACTTACCGATAGCGGACGATATGTATTGGGCATTGCCCCTCCAAAAATTGAATTTCCAAAGGAAGATATAGAAGAAATAATTGTTACAAATCTGCCTTCCATTTATCATTCTATTTGGGAAACAGCGCGCAAACATAATATTGACGATAAAATAACGGAAAGAATTATCGCTATGTTTGCTTATGATTTAGATCTGACCAAAAGCGTAAATATTGGTGATTCGATTGAAATTTTGCTTAGTGCTCCGGATGAAGAGGGGCAGCAGGAAATGCTTTATGTTTCACTCAAGCTTGGTTCTACTGAGCGAAAATTTTATCGTTTTAAGACCGATGATGGTGAGGTTGATTTTTATGATTCTGAGGGGCAGACCGGAAAAAGATTTTTAATCCGGCGCCCACTTGAGGGAGGCGGAAATTTACGTTCTCGCTTTGGCTATCGCCGTCACCCAATCACAGGTCGCTCAAAACTACATACAGGAACTGATTTGGCTGCTCCTTATGGAACTCCGGTTTACGCTGCGGGTGATGGCACAGTTGAAATGGCACAATGGTTTTCTGGCTATGGTCGTTATGTGAGGCTAAAGCATGTTAATGGCTTTACTACGGCTTATGCGCATATGAGTCGCATTGCCGATGGAATTAAGGCGGGCGATAGAGTAAAACAGGGGCAAATTATTGGCTATGTAGGCTCAACCGGCCTTTCAACCGGCAATCATTTACATTTTGAAATGCGTATTAATAATAGGCCTGTTGATGCTTTAAGCGTTAAGTTGCCGCGTGATAAAATTTTGCCAAATCAATATAGAAGGCGGTTTGAGGAGACTATCGCGCAGATAGATGATCTGATGCAGCGCGATCCGGCGCCGGTTGAGATTGCCAAAAACGAGTAATTTATTTGCTTTGGCTAATTAGTTTTCCATGAAGATTTGTCGCTTGGAAGTCAGAGATTAGAAGGTGGGAATTATAAAAAAGAAGAACGAAGCCTTTAGGTGAAGAGCCTCGCACAAAGTTTTGTGCGCTCCGCTAGAGGTTCAGCCTAGTGCATAGCAACTAGCATCATGCACTAAGCAATACGAACCGTGAAGCAAAATAAACCCTCAATCCACGTTAAAAAACGGTAGTGCTGGCAACTCTGCTCTGAAAAAGAAAGGACTCTGTTTTATGGTGGTTGGAGTAGATGATAGATAATCAAATGCAAGGATGAAAGCAAGATAAGTCGCCCTAAATAATAAAGGGAAGCCAAAATGGCTTGCGCCATAGTTTAGTTTGCCTCCCTAAAGCTACTCACCACATATTCAAAAACTCAATTCACCCTTCTACCTGTTGATTTTATTCTATATTCACCGAACCGTAACGTTCGGTTCGGTGAATATTGCCACATTTCAATGGGTTGGTGGTGGGTGTGTTGGTTTTAAGTAAGGAGGCAGAAGTCTGAAGTTGGAAGGTAGAAATCAGGGGCAGAATTTGCAGGAAAATCGGAATAAATATACTAGCTTTGCTTTGAAAAACAAAGACTTTGAAACATTATAATTATGAACTAATATTGGAAATGATAAGTAGCGAGGGCTAGAGCGTGAGTTGGAAATCAGAAGTCGGGAATCGCAAAAATAGTCAAAATTAAGCAATTTCCAATATAATCCTGCCAAAATGTTGTTTTTCTTCAAAAGCTAAATGCGCTTTAACCACTTCGCTTAGCTTAAAAATCTTTATTTTTTGCGGTTTAATTCTACCTTCATTTAGTGCTGGCCAGATGTTGCGCTCTAAGCCTTTGGCAATTTTGGCCTTTATGGTGGAATTTTTGGAAGCCAAAGTTGAACCAAAAATAGTGAGATTTTTTAACAAAATATGGGCAATATTTATTTCTGCCTTCGCCCCGCCCAAAAAGGCTAATTGAATAATTTTGCCATTTAATGCACATAATTTTATGTGACGCGCCAAATAGGGGCCGCCAACTATATCAATAATCCTGTCAACTCCCCTTTGTTCTGTTATGGTTAGAATTTGTTCAACAAAATCTTGTTTTTCATAATCAATAATATAATCGGCGCCTAATGATTTTACATAATTTAGCTTCTCTTTATTGGCACTATCAGAAATAGAAGCAAATATGTTTGCCCCAAAATAATTTGCAATTTGAACTGCTGATGCCCCAATTCCACCCGCAGCGCCGTGAATTAATATATCCATATTCTTTTTAAGCCCAGCGCGCATAATTAATGTCTGATAGATGGTAAAAAAATTTTCAGCCAATGTTGCACCTTCAACAAAGCTCCAATTTTTGGGAAGTGGTAAAATTTGCCCAAAGGGCACATTGACAAAATCTGCATATCCCCCCCCGTTGCAAAGAGCTATTATTTTATCGCCAATCTGCCATTTTTTAACATTTTTACCCAATGCAATAATTTCTCCGGCAACTTCTAATCCCGGCCAATTAATATTTTTTTTTGTTGGTTTATAAAGTCCCTGCCTCTGTAATATATCCGGTCTATTTATGCCGGCCGCTCTGACCTTAATAGTTACTTCATTTGCCTTTGGCGGCAAAAGGGGGCGAGAGCGGATTTGCAAAACTTCTGCTCCGCCAAATTTTGTAATATAAACCGCTTTTCTTTCCTTAATTAATGTCATAATTTTTTTAACCTGCTATATTATTTAATGACAAGGGTGACAAGGGAATTTTGGAGAATAAAATGGAAGAAGAAGAGGAAAGAAAAACTGCGCATGAAATAGGAGAATCTTTAGATGATATTTCTGTTGATGAATTAACTGGGCGTATCAAATTATTAGAGGAGGAAATAGAGAGAATAAAGAGGGAAATCGCCAAAAAACGCGCATCATATTCACAAGCCGAAGCCATTTTCAAATTTTAAGATAATGAATGAAAAATTAAATGGTAAATTTTTTGCTGGTTTATTGGGGGTAAACTAAAAAGGTTAAAAAATTGAATCTTGTTAAGATAGAATTAACTTAATGGGAGTAAGGTTTTGTTATCCAGATTTTTTGAGGGTTTGTTTTCCTCCTTTCTGTTGATACCTCCCTGTTAACTTTCAGAGCCGTTTTTACGGCTCTTTTTTTGTTAATTGCCCAATAATTTATCCAATTAAGACATTTTGAAAAATACTTATTGAGCCGTTAAGGCAAATTGCAACAATTTAGTGACAATATTAAATAAAAGGTCTAAATTGCCTTTAGCAAATATACAGGAATAGTAGTTTGAGCGATAAAGAAAAAGATAAAAATAAAAAATCTGACAAGGCAATTTCACTAGGCCCTAAATTGATGGAGTCGGGAGATTTTGATCGCCTTTATTCAAAGGGAATGGGGTTAATTGAAGAAGTTGCAGCCTATCTTGATGGGGAGGGGCGTAAGGAAAGCAGGCAATTAAGCCGGGAGGCAGCTTTTCTTTATGCCAGCGAATCAATGCGTTTAACCACAAAATTGATGCAAATGGCGTCCTGGTTGCTCTTACAAAAAGCGATAAGTGAGGGGGAAATATCTGCTAAAAGCGCGCAGGCAGAAAAAGAAAAAATAAAATTTTCACCTATATCCGGCACAAGAGAGGGACCTGGATGGAACGAGTTGCCCAAAAAATTACTAAATTATATTGAACAAGCCAATCAACTATATGAAAGAGTGCGTCAATTTGACAAGATGGAAAAATATCCGTTGATAAAGAATAATATTGAGCAGGAAGAAAATTTGCCACAAGCTCCCATAGGTTCAATTTCGGAGCAATTTTCACGCCTAAATGCTGTCTTTGGAAAGAAAGACAAATAAAGACAAATAAAGCCAAAATGGTCACAACTCAACCGTTGGCGAGAAGCCTAAATACAAAGCCCAAGCCCTATAATTGAACGTCTGAAAGCTGAATGCAAAGTAAATTTAGCGGTGAATAATGGCAGAACTAAAATTTTAGCTCAACATTCCTTTGAATTTTTCCTTAAAGCGTGAAACACGACCACCGCGATCTACCAAATGACCAGCGCCACCAGTCCATGCCGGGTGGGTTGTCACATCAATATCTAGCTTCAAAATATCGCCCTCTTTGCCATATGTTGAGCGGGTTTCAAATTCTTCACCATTAGTCATTACAACTTTTATCTTGTGATAGTCTGGATGAATATCTTTCTTCATTTTTAACTCTTAAATTTAATTGTCTCATTTCGAATTAGATATAATTTGCCACCTTCTAGCCAAGAAAGAGAAAAATCGCAAGAAAAGAATTTCTTGCCGCCAAATTGGTTTAGCTATTCTATTTGCTTGCTTAAGTAAAAAAGCAAATTTATAAGAAAATTATGAGTGAAAATAAAATTAGTCAGCTTACCTCGTTAAGCAATAAGCAAATAGAGCATAAAAATAAACTTAAACCTTTAAGGGCTTTAATTCCTTTTATTATTCGCTATCCCATTCGCCTAACCCTTACCTTATTATTTTTATTAATCGCAGCTGGCTTATCTTTATTAATTCCCATATTGCTTGGAATGGTGGTTGACGAGGGTTTTATCACAAAAAATCTTGATAAAATAACGCAATATAGCTGGATAATCATAATAGTGGCATCAATCATGGCTATTGCCAGCGGGGCTAGATTTTATTTTATTTCGGTGATTGGAGAAAGAGTATTAACCGATTTAAGGTGCGAGGTTTTCAGCCATTTACTCAAGCTTGATGCGAGTTTTTTTGATATTCATAGGGTGGGCGAACTTACTTCGCGCTTAAATGGAGATGTGGCAACTATTCGGGGGGCAATTGGCTCTAGCGCCTCTGTTGCTTTACGTTCACTTGTAATGCTCATTGGCGCGCTGATAATGATGTTTTTAACCTCACCCATAATGGCTTTAAGTGTTGTTATTATTGCCCCATTAGTAGTTATTCCGATAGTTTTATTTGTGCATCGCTTACGCGCTATGTCGCGCATTACCCAAGATAGATTAGCCGATATTAGCGCAATGGCAACCGAAATATTGGCATCCATAAAAACGGTTAAAGCCTTTGTGCAGGAAAAAACACAAGTAAAAATATTTTTCAAACGTTCGGAAGAAAGTTTTCAGGCTGAAAGAAGAAGATTAATAGCGCGCGCCTTTTTGGTGGCTTTGGTTATGTTTTTGGGGACGGGGGCAATTTTAATTTTAATTTGGCTTGGAGCTAGGGCGGTTTTTACTGGCGCGGTTAGCGGTGGGCAATTAGTGCAATTTTTAATCTATGCCCTAATGGCCGCAAGTGCTCTGACCAATATGTCCGATATTTGGGGCAGTTTACAAATAGTTGGCGGGGCAACTGAGAGATTGATTGAAATATTAAAAACCAAACCACAAATATTAGATCCCAAATTTCCTAAAAAAATGCCAATACCATCTTTAGGCCGAGTAGAGTTCAAAAATGTAAGTTTTGCCTATCATACAAGAAATATGGACAGGGTTTTGCATAATGTCAGCTTTTTGGTGGAGCAGGGGGAAACAGTTGCGCTTGTGGGCCCTTCAGGAGCGGGTAAATCGACGATTTTTTCTCTAATTCAAAGATTTTATGATGTTGATGAAGGTAAAGTTCTTGTCGATAATCTGGATGTAAGAGAGGTTTTGTCGGCGGATTTACGTGCTCATTTTGCTTATGTTGAACAGGAATCAATTATATTTGCCGGAACTATTGCTGAAAATATTCGCTTTGCCCGACCAGATGCCAGTGATGAAGAAGTTAAAAAAGCGGCAAAGGCGGCTTTGGTTGATGAATTTGTTGATAGGCTGGAAGATGGCTATAATTCCATTGTGGGCGAACGCGGCTTAATGCTTTCAGGAGGGCAAAAGCAAAGAATAGCCATTGCTAGAGCATTATTAAAAGATGCTCCTATTTTATTGCTTGACGAAGCAACCAGCTCACTTGATGCAAAAAGCGAATTATATGTGCAAAAGGCACTGGAACATTTAATGAAAGGAAGAACCAGTATTATTATTGCCCATCGTTTGGCAACTATTCAAAATGCGGATAGAATATTGGTGCTTGAAAATGGTAGAATAATAGATGAGGGAACGCATAAGGAACTAGTTGCCAATAAGGGGCATTATGCTGAATTAGCTGAATTACAATTTAATATGAGGGCAGAATAATTTTTAGAGCATGGTCTATTTTTTAGATTTGCTTATTTTTCTCATAACCCCTTTTTCTCATAGCCACGTGGGGTAAAGGCAACTAACTGCCCATCACCACGTAAAAAACTCTTTGAATTGCTTGAGCCAAACAAAACTATAGACATCATATCAACTTTATTTGTGTCAAATTCTACTAAATTTACAATATGCACATTTTCATCTTTTCGCCCTAAGGAACGAGCGATAATTACGGGCGTATCTTTAGGGCGGTATTGAAGAAATATCTCTTTTGCTTTATCGAGTAAATCGGTGCGACTCTTTGAACGTGGATTATAAAAAGCCACAACAAAATCGCCCTTTGCCGCCGATTTTAGCCGCTTTATAATTGCTTTTTTTGGGGTTAGTAAATCGCTCAAAGATATAGCGCAAAAATCATTTCCCAATAATGCTCCAACTCTGCTTGATGCCATTTGCATAGCAGAAATTCCGGGGTGCGAAATTATTTTTACCCGTTTTGCCTGTTCGCTTAATTTCCTTTTTCCTTTTGCCGCTAATAATTCAAATACTAAACTAGCCATAGCATAAATCTGCCCGTCCCCTGAGCAAATAAGCGATACTTCTTTTCCTTTTGCCGCTAATTCAAGCGCATGGCGCACTCTTTTTTCTTCTTCTCCCAATGAAAAACGATGTTCAACCTGCTCAAAATGTAAATCAGCGATTAAATCAAGATAAAAGCCATAACCAACCCAATCGCTAGAATTTTCTAATGCCATAATAGAAGATTTTGTGCGCTGAATTTCTTCTCCTGGTCCAATGCCAACAATATGCACAATGCCGCGCCCATGCCCAAAATTTTCTATATTTATCGGCTTGCTCGCCCTGCCAATGGCGCAAGTCGCGCCTTTTGATTTTTGTTTCGTAATAATTAATTCACCTGCTTTGATGGCGCAAGCTTCGGCAACTGAGGGCGTTCCAACCTCGCTTAAAACAATTTTTGAAGGGTTGGGGATTGTTTCTTTTGCTAGGCTCTTAGCACTGAATAGGCGTAAGGGGACATTAAAATAGTTTGCTAAATCATTTATCGCCCTTTCATCCGCCTTTATATCAATAGTTGCAATAGCGGCAATTGAAAGGGGGGTAAGATTATTTTTCTTAAGCGTTTTTGTTACTAAATTTATTAGTTCACTGCTGGGTAAATATCTTTCGCAACCAACGCCGATAATAAGATTTTTTGGGTGATAGGTGAGGATATTTTTGTCGGAGATTTTTTCACCTATTATAATTTTTACAGTGCCATTTTTCTCTAGCTCATAGCCTGCTTTTTTGAAGCAATCAGCCTTACCGTCAATAGCGATTTTTGCGCCGCTTAAAACCGCCGCCATTGCTTTTTTCGCTAATTGTGGGTTTGCCAAAACATATCCCTTTGGCGGCTCATCAAGCGCAAAATCAAATTGTGAATTTGATGCGGTAGTAATAGCGGCATTTGCATCTAAATAATCTGCTAAATTTTGTGCCATTTCATTTGCGCCATGATGCCCGCCCAAAAGCGGGACGATATTTTTGCCATTTAATGAAATAGCAATTACGGATGGCTCATTATGTTTATCCTTTATAATTGGCGCTAAAATTCTGATTAAAATGCCGCTAGCGCAAATGCCAATTATGGGAATATTTTTCTTAAATAGGTTTTGGACTTTTTCTGCCTTTGGCAAAAATAAAATTTCACTATTAAATTTAGTTGCGATTTTTTTGGCAAGTGCTTTGGCACTCTGATTATAATAAATAATAACTGACTTTATTTTGCGCAATTTTTCTCCTCCCTTTGGGCAAGAATAATTGCAAAATAGGGCAGGCTATTTTCACTATAATCGCTTAATTTTATAATTTTTTCATTTTCACATGAGGCATTTTCAACAATAAAGGCATTTTTGCCAAAGCCTGTTTCTTTAAGTAGGTTTTTTATGCGCAAAAAGTGCCGCCCGACCTTGATAAGCGCAATTGTTTTGGCAGTTTTTATTTCAGATAATAATTCTTCATTAGATAGGGTAGCGGGTAGGGTCTTTAATATTTCATTACGCCGAGCAAGGGGCATTTTTAGGCTGGCACTAGCGGCATGGGGCGAACTTATTCCAGCGATTATTTTTATCTCTATTTCGCTTGGCATACGCTTAAGTAAATAAATGGCTGAGCCATAAAAAAGCGCATCACCCTCACAAATATAGGTAACATCTTTACCTTGACGTAAATATTTAAGGATTTGCTTTGCCCCCGCATCATAGGCAAATTGCGCTGGTTCACGCTCTATTTTCATCGGGATATTTATTGGCAATGTTTT
>WFXU01000010.1 GCA_015490455.1 Hyphomicrobiales bacterium | reverse complement strand
GTAAAATCTTTTAAGATTTCTGCTTGGTCTTCAACCCCTTCAACCTCTAAGCCAATCATGGTTAGAGTTTTTATTATTTCTTCATTTGTTGCATCTGTGTCTAAATGATCTTTTAGCCAATCAATAGTGAATTTCATTTTTGCGCCTATTGTGATTATTTGCTGCTATTGCAATATTATCTTCTCTGTAATTTGTGCTATTTGGAAATTATGAACTAAGACCCCCAAAAAGAGTTGGAATATCAAGCGGCCTAAAGCCATAATGGTCTAACCAGCGAACGTCAGCATCAAAAAATGCCCGTAAATCTGCTATACCATATTTGAGCATTGCTAAACGATCTATGCCAATACCAAAGGCAAAGCCTTGATATATTTCAGGATCTAACCCGCCATTTCGCAAAACATTTGGATGCACCATACCGCAACCTAAAATTTCTAGCCAATCAGTGCCCTGCCCTATTTTCATTCCACCTTCTGACCTATCACACTGCACATCTACTTCCATAGAAGGCTCAGTGAAGGGGAAAAATGATGGGCGAAAACGAGTTTTAATATTATCAACTTCAAAAAAACTTTGCAAAAATTCTTCTAAAACCCAGCGTAAATGCCCAATATGGGAGCTTTTATCTACTACTAATCCCTCTACCTGATGAAACATTGGAGTATGTGTTTGATCACTATCACAACGATAGGTGCGACCTGGCATAATAACCCGAATTGGCGGCTCTATTGGCTCTGTAACCCAGTCAGCTTTCGCTTCTTCCTCTATTTTTTTCATAGCCCGAATTTGCACCGGTGAAGTATGAGTGCGAAGTAATTTTTTTTCTCCCTTCTCATTGGGGGGAAGAAAGAATGTATCATGCATTTCGCGGGCTGGATGATCGGAAGGGAAATTAAGCGCGGTAAAATTTAGATAATCTGTTTCAATATCCGGCCCCTCAGCAATGGAAAAACCCATATCAGAAAAAATAGCAGAAATTTCATCAATCACCTGACTGACCGGATGAATCCGCCCACTTGCTATTGGAGCTTCATTAAGGGGCAAACTAATATCAACCCACTCTTTTTTTAGCCGTTCTTCAAGCTCTTTGGCTTTGAGTTCTTTCAATTTTTGTTCAATCAAAGCAGTAATTTTTTGCTTTAAGCCATTAATAATCGGGCCGGCAATCTTACGTTCATCAGGACTCATTTTACCTAATTTTGCCAATTGCGCCGAAATAGAGCCTTTTTTACCCAAAGAAGAAACACGAATTTGTTCAATATCGGCAATATTTTGCGCCTCATTTATTTGTGTAATAATTTGTTCTTCTAATTTTTTAATATTCAACTCTGTCATAGTGCTATTGTTTTTAATAATTAATAATAAAAAGCCCCATACAATCAAATGATTGCATAAGGCAAATTAAGACCTTAACAAGGTAAAATTTCAGTTGGACTAAATTAATTAAGCCGAAATGCGACGGTGAGTTGTTTTTTCAACCCCCTCAAGATAATTAAGCGCGTCTTTGGCTTTGGCAACTAAAGCGCCAAATGCCTCCGGTTCACGCACCGCTAAATCGGCCAGAATTTTACGATCAACTGCAATCTTGGCCTTGCTAAGGCCGTCAATAAATCGGGCATAAGTTAAGCCGTGCAAACGGGCGGCAGCATTAATTCGCTGTATCCATAATGAGCGGAAATTACGCTTTTTTACTCTACGATCGCGATAAGCATATTGGGCAGCCTTTTCAACTGCCTGTTTGGCAACGCGATAAGTATTTTTACGGCGGCCATAATAGCCCTTTGCCTGTTTAATTACCTTTTTATGACGGGCGTGCGCTGTAACGCCTCTTTTAACGCGGGACATAACTGGTCTCCTTCTTAAAAAGCGTTAGAACTAACCGTAAGGCATATATTTTTTGACGGTGCGCTGATCGGCATCGCAAAGAATAGTTGTGCCACGATTTTGACGAATATATTTTGAATTATGACTAATTAAGCGATGGCGCTTTCCAGCAACGCCTGCTTTTACTTTTCCGGATGCGGTGAGCTTAAAGCGCTTTTTTGCACCTGATTTAGTTTTCATTTTCGGCATTTTGCTTCCTTTAATATGTTCCCAATTTGGGCTATAGCTTCCTAATCATCACGGCATGCCTTTTAGCCGGACCATTATCTAGGCTGCTTCTATAGAGCCAGAATTATTTTAGTGCAAGAAAATTTTGCAATAATTTATAAGAGAATTATTAAATCCAAAAATTAAGCTCCCCTCCTCTGACAGAGGAGGGGAAATAAATTCGCTTACAAAGACAAAGGAGAAATCAGCGAATTTACTATCTGGTAACTGCTCCGCCGGCTCTTACCCAAGCACCAATTCCACCAGAGAGGTTTGCCACATCATAGCCAATAGAGGCTAGTTGTTGTGCTGCAACTCCGGATCTGGCTCCAGAAGCGCAAACTAAAATTATTTTTTTGCCCTCTTCAACGCTTGGCAAAAGACCAGAGCCATCAGTTTTCGCGTGCATATTCAACTCATTTAATGGCGCAATAATAGCATTTTTTATTGTGCCATATGTTTGAATTTCCGACCTTGAGCGCACATCAACAAAAATAACATCTTCATCATTCGCAAATTGAATGGCAGAAGAAGCAGAAATATTTTCAAATCCAGTATTATTACCAGCAGAAAACGCAGATAAAATATTTGTAAATAACATATTGTCCCTATCTATTTTGATTGAAATTAACTTGAAATTTGTTCCGGAAATCGTTTTGCCTTAACTGGAATAGTCAGGTAATGAACGCCATTTTGTTCGGCTTTTGGGAAACGCCCTGCGCGAATATTTACCTGAATTGAAGGCAATAATAATTTTGGCACAGAAAGAGTTGCATCGCGCTTTTGCCTCATTGCCACAAATTCTTCTTCTGTAATATTTCCTTTTAGGTGAATATTTTCCTTTTGCTCCTTAACCGTTGAGACCCACACATATTCTTTACGATTTTGTGGCAAATAGTCATGACACATATATAATTTTACATCATCATCATATTGAAGCAATTTTTGAATAGAATTATATAATTTTTTAGCATCTCCACCCGGAAAATCAGCACGTGCCGTGCCATAGTCAGGCATGAATAATGTGTCACCAACAAAAATATTATTGCCAATTTTATAACTTACATCTGCCGGTGTGTGACCGGGAGTATATAGAACTTCAACTTCTAATTCTCCCAATTTGAATTTTTCACCATCCTTAAAAAGCAAATCAAAATCAGATCCATCGGTTTTTAAGTCAGTAGCATTAAAAACCGGACGAAATATTTTTTGCACCTGTTTAATATGTTCCCCAATGCCAATTTTGGCGCCGGTTTTTGCTTTAATATAAGGTGACCCTGAGAGGTGATCAGCATGAGCATGAGTTTCAAGCGCATAAATTATCTTATAGTCTCTCTCATTCGCAACCTTAAGAATATTATCAATAGACCTAGTATCAACTTCCCCGCTGGCAGGATCATAATCAAGCACGGGATCTATTATCATGGATTTTTTTGAATTTTTATCGGTTACCAAATAGCTTATAGTATTTGTAGCCTCATCAAAAAAACCTTCTATCTCTGGTTCTTTATAATTTGTCATAATTGTCTCTTATGTTAGTTAAATATTTTCTTGACCTATATATTAGAATTTTCTAATATTGCAAGAAAATTTCTAATATTTGTCAACAAATTGAAATGAGCAAAATATGAGCGGTCAAAATAGCGCTATTGCAGCGGAAACCATCAATGATCTTGAACAAAATGCAAAATATGTAAGCTCTGTTCTAAAAGCGATAGGTAATTCTAAAAGGGTTTTGCTTTTATGCAAAATTGTTGAACATGGGGAGGTAAATGCGGGCTCTTTGGTTGGTGTTGCGGGTTTATCGCAATCAGCTATGAGTCAACATTTGGCAAAATTACGCGAGGAGAAAATAATAAAATATCGCCGCGAGGGGCAAAGTCTTTATTATAGTCTTTATGATGAAAGAATAAGGGAACTGATAGTTACGCTACATCGCCTTTATTGTAATATAGACTAACCGGTTGAAATATAATTATGCTGTTTGATGCAAATATTTTATCTATCCTTTCTGGTGCTCTGGTTGGGCTAATATTAGCGGTAATTGGGGGTGGTGGTTCAATTTTAGCGGTGCCCCTATTGGTTTATATTGTTAATATTGGCTCTATTCATCAGGCATTGGGCACTTCAGCCATTGCAGTTTCCCTCACAGCGCTGATAAATTTAATTCCTCATTGGCGGGCAAAAAATATTAAATGGGGCTGCGTCATTAGTTTTGCTATTGCGGGGATAATAGGCGCCTTTGTTGGTTCAACAATAGCTAAAATTATTGATGGAGATAAATTATTATTCTTATTTGGCATTTTAATGATATTTATTGCTATTTTCATGCTGCTAAAGCGTGACCAAATAGGAGATGCAAAAGTGCGCCTTACAAGAGTAAGCGCGAAAATATTATTACCACGCCTTATTCCAATAGGTTTTTCAGTAGGGACCTTGTCGGGCTTTTTTGGTATAGGTGGCGGTTTTTTAATAGTGCCTGGTTTAATGTTCGCAACCAATATGCCATTAAGATTGGCTATGGGAACCTCTTTAGTGGCTGTAGCTGCTTTTGGCGCCACAACCGCGACTAATTTTGCTATTTCCGGCTATATAGATTTCAAAATTGCCGCCCTTTTTATTTTTGGCGGAATGTTGGGTGGAATAATAGGATTTTTTCTTAGCAAATTTTTATCCAAATATAAAAATGCTTTAAGCTATATTTTTTCTTTTATCGTAATATTGGTTGGCCTTTATATTATTTACCAATCTACACAGAGTTTTTCTCCATAATCGCTACCTTTTCCATCAGCCCTAATTTTTTGCGCATTATAAAGCGTAAACTGAGAGCAATGGCAACAAAAGCTAAACCCGCGGCCAGCCCTAGCCATACCCCAACCCCCCTTAAATCCAAAATAAAGGCAGCATAATAGGCCGTCCCCATTCCGACAATCCAATAGCCGATAAAAGCTAAAATCATTGGAACAAATGTATCATTTAAGCCACGCAAAGCAGCAGCCATTACAACTTGTGCTCCATCAACAAATTGAAAAATAGCAGCAACACTAAGAAAAGATATAGCCAATATAATAACCGGAATATTTTCTTCTTTATTTGGATCCAAAAATAAATGCACTAATATATCAGGCGTAAAAATAAATAAGGCCGAGCTAATAGTCATGAAAAACACACTTATATAAAATGAAGTCCAACCGGCCCTACTAACTCCAAGCTGGTTTTGTTCGCCTGCAAAAAGGCCAACCCTGACCGTTGTCGCCTGAGAAAGACCAAGCGGAATCATAAAGGCGATAGCAGCGCATTGTAGTGCAATTGCATGAGCTGCAACTTCTTTTGTTCCGAGCCAGCCCATCATAATCACAGCAACAGAAAACATGAGAATTTCTGACATAATGGTAAAACCAATAGGAATACCAATTTTTAATAGCTGAAAAAATCTTTGCCAATCGGGCTTAAAAAGGCGAAAAAGAATATAAAAACGCCTAAAATGTTTATTTAGTAAAATATAGGCCAAAATAAGCAAAAACATTACCAAATTAACCAAACTGGTTGATATGCCAGCTCCAATTAGCTCTAATCTTGGAAAACCAAAATTACCAAACATCAGAGCATAATTTCCAAACGCATTTACAAAAATACCAACTATTGTAGCGAAAAGCACGATAATTGCTGCATCTCTTGCATATAATAGCGAACGTAAAGAAATAAACATCAGACCAGGAAGAGCAGCTCCGGCAGCAAAATATAAATAAATTTGCGCCATTTCACTGATAATTATATCTTGGCGCAAAAATAAAAATATTGACTTTGCATTATAAAGAATAGGTGTGATAATTAATGTAAGCATAAAGGCTACCCAAAAACCCTGTCTGACAATTTTCCTTACCTCTCTTATTTTTTTTGCCCCTATTGCTTGAGCAATAAGGGGAGAAGTAGCAGAAACTATCCCAATAGAGCCGATAAAAAGCGGATGTAAAATTGAAGTAGCCAAAGTCCCCGCAGCAAGATATTTTGGCCCCAGCCAACCCATCATAATAACATCTGTGGTAAATAAGGAGATTGAAGCCAATTGCGCAATAATTAGCGGCCAGGCTAACCTAGTAGTTGCCAAAAATTCGCTATACCAGCCATTTTGCTTTGCTTTTTGCATTTTAACTGCCCCAATGATAAAGGAGATAGGCACGCTATCTCCTTTTATTTTATTTGGCACAGCAAATTACTATTTATTTGGCGCCAATATCATTACCATTTGCCGCCCTTCAGAACGGGGCGAACTTTCAACTTTGGAAATTGGCTCCATTTCATCGCGTATTTTTAGCAATAAATTTAAGCCTAATTCCTGATGAGCCATTTCCCTTCCACGAAAGCGCATTGTGATTTTAACCTTATCGCCCTCATTAAGAAATTTCCTGACCGAGCGCATTTTGACTTCATAATCGTGGCTATCAATATTCGGTCTTAGCTTTATTTCCTTTACATCGATAATTTTTTGTTTTTTTCGCGCTTCGGCAGCTTTTTTTTGCGCCTGATATTTATATTTTCCAAGATCTAATATTTTACATACAGGCGGGTTAGCATTGGGTGAAACAGCAACCAGATCCAGCCCTGCTTCTCTTGCCATTTCAAGAGCCTGATTTATATTAATTATGCCGTGATTTTTACCATTTTCATCGATAAGCTGCACTTGTGGTGCAACTATATCTTCATTTGCTGGAGGCCCACCCTTTTGTGGTGCCGTTTGTCTAGTTGGACGCTGAATAATATATTTCCTTCTATTAACCTAATTCAATCGCTGCTAAAATTATATTCCAAAATTATAAAGTCAAGCCTAATAAATTCTAAATTTGAATTTTGTGTTTTATATCATATAAATCATATAGATCATTATGGCGTATATTAGCCAGCGGGAAGGAAAATGAGCTTAAAAAAATATTTTTTGATAATAAAGAATGATAAGGAAAAACGAAAAATAGCTATTGAGCAAAGAAAAGCTCAAAATGATAAAAAACAGCCCGGTTTATTTTGGCTTGGCGGTTTTAAGTCCGATATGCAAGGAACAAAAGCCCTAGCTTTAGATGAATTTGGTAAAAAATTAGGGCTTGAAGTTACCCGTTTTGACTATTCCGGGCATGGAGAATCTTCCGGAGAATTTATTAATGCCACTATTTCCGATTGGCTTGAGGAAGCAAGTGCTGTTTTTGCCAAAACAACGGGTAAACAAATAATTATTGGCTCTTCTATGGGCGGCTGGATAGCAATTCTATTAAATAAATTTCTTAATGAAAAGGATAAAAATAGAATAAAGGCAATAATTTTAATTGCCCCAGCAATTGATATGACCAAAGATTTAATGCAGGATATTTTTTCTAAAGAACAAAAGGAAGAATTACAAAAAAAAGGCTTTATTGAATTACCATCAGATTATGATGAACCCTATATTATAAGCAAAAAACTGCTTGATGATGGCCAAAAATATTTATTATTTGGGAAGGGATCAATAAAGCTAAATTGCCCGCTATATATTTTACAGGGCGGCAAAGATAAGGCCGTTCCTCCTTCCCATTCGCTTAAATTAATGGCGCATTTAACTCAGGATAGTGTAAATTATAGTTTTATTCCTGATGGCGATCATTCTTTGAGTCGTAAAGAGGATTTAGGTAAATTATTTGATATAATCACCCAATATTTATAATTACTGCAAAACTTTTCTGTGAACTATGAAAATATTAAGAAACTATCCGATAAATCTGTAATAATGCTGGATGAATGATAGACGGTAAGATATTACTAGATGAGTAATATAGAGTTTTGATGGGTCGTATTATAAAACCCCGCACTGATCAAATGCGGGGCTTTACAAAAATTCAAAAACTTAGGCGCTTTGCGACATTTCATGTTCGTCTGGTTCGCGCAAAACATAACCGCGACCCCAAACGGTCTCAATATAATTTTTTCCGCCTGTAGCAACAGATAGTTTCTTACGCAATTTACAGATAAAGACATCAATAATCTTTAATTCAGGCTCATCCATTCCGCCATAAAGGTGGTTAAGAAACATTTCCTTTGTAAGGGTTGTTCCTTTCCGAAGAGAGAGCAATTCAAGCATTTGATATTCTTTTCCGGTCAAATGAACACGATGGCCACCAACTTCAACCGTTTTAGTATCTAAGTTAACCGCCAATTCGCCAGTATTAATAACAGACTGTGCGTGCCCTTTTGAACGGCGAACAACTGCATGAATGCGCGCAACAAGCTCATCTTTATGAAAAGGTTTGGTCATATAGTCATCGGCACCAAAGCCAAGACCACGAACCTTATCCTCAATACCAGCAAGGCCTGAAAGAATGAGAATTGGTGTCTGAACTTTAGCTACACGCAATGTGCGCAATACCTCATACCCGCTCATATCAGGCAGGTTGAGATCTAAAAGAATAATATCATAATCATATAACTTACCAAGATCCACGCCCTCTTCACCTAAATCGGTCGTATAGACGTTAAATGACTCAGATTTGAGCATTAGTTCGATGCTTTGTGCTGTTGCACTATCATCTTCGACTAAAAGTACTCGCATGTTAATCCCCTTAATTTTGTTATCGTCCCTTGCTGGAACCCTATGGATGCGTTCCATGCGTGAGCACATCCAATTTTCATCCTACTGGATATGATTCGACATTAATGAGAAATAGTTAACAAAGTTTAATTCATATTAGCAAGTTGCAAATATTTTTCTTTAATATTTTATAACTAATTGAATTTATTGGAAAAAATTACTGAAATTTTCTTAATGTTTTAGGTTAAGAAATCATTATAACAGATTCTTGCGACTCTATGAAAGCCAGCATAATTAAGGCAAAAACCAAGAAAAACGGGAAGAAAGACTTATTCACAATATTTAGGCGGGAAAAGAAAAATAACTCTTTTTTATTAACAGTAAGTTACAATTTATGTGTGATTCGTTTGATGGAGTTTGAAATTGTTTCAATCTGAGACAGTTTTCTTACCGGTTAATAAACTAATAAATTGCTAAATATGATAGATTCCTTGATTAGTGAAATAGAGACTATAGATGAAATTGAGGTTTTTGGCCGTGTAAAATCGGTGCAGGGTCTTTTGATTGAAGTTGCAGGGCCGGTGCGAGAATTAAGGGTTGGCGGACGAGTCTCAATTGAGACGCAAAATGGCAAAAAATTGGCCTGCGAAATTATTGGCTTTAGAAATGGTTTGGCGCTTTGTTTGCCATTTGCTCCTATTGAAGGTGTGCGTCTTGGCTGTAGAGCGGTTTTTTCTGCCCATGATGGATCGGCTTATCCTTCATCTGCTTGGCTTGGGCGGGTTATTAACGCCAATGCAGAGCCAATTGACAATAAGGGCAAATTGGCGCGCGGTGATGTTGCCTATCCCTTAAGAAACAGTCCCCTAGCAGCTCATGATAGAGCAAGGGTCGGCAAGCCAATAGATCTTGGAGTGCGTGTTCTTAATACATTCACGACGGTATGCGAGGGACAGCGTTTAGGTATTTTTGCTGGCTCTGGAGTCGGTAAATCAATATTAATGTCTATGCTGGCAGTAAATACTGAGGTTGACGTTGCGGTGATTGGGCTAATTGGGGAACGCGGGCGTGAGGTGCACGAATTTATCCACGATTATTTGGGTGAGGAGGGGATAAAAAAGGCGGTAATCATTGTTGCAACATCGGATGAAAGCGCGCTTATGCGTCGACAGGCGGCATATTTGACCATTACAATATCTGAATATTTCCGCGATAAGGGGAAAAAAGTTCTTTGTATGATGGATAGTTTAACTCGTTTTGCAATGGCGCAACGTGAAATTGGCCTTTCCATTGGCGAACCACCTACAGCGAAGGGTTATCCGCCTACAGTTTTCTCAGAATTACCCCGATTATTGGAAAGAGCAGGGCCAGGATTAAAAAATTCTGGTTCTGTTACCGGATTATTTACTGTTTTAGTAGAAGGTGATGATCATAATGAGCCCATTGCCGATGCTGTTCGCGGCATTTTAGATGGGCACATTGTGATGGAACGAGCGATTGCCGAAAGAGGAAGATATCCGGCAATCAATGTTCTTAGGTCTGTTTCGCGCACTATGCCTATGTGCGTTCCGGAAGATATGCGTCCGGTTTTGCAAAAGGCACGTGAATATATGTCGGTTTATGCCGATATGGAAGAACTGATACGTTTGGGGGCATACCGCAAAGGATCAGATAGAAAACTAGACCAGGCAATTGCCATCAATCCGGAGCTGGAGGCATTTTTAAGCCAGCAAAGGGGAGAGATAACCACGATGGAGGAAGGATATGAGATGCTTAAATCTATTGTGGCAAGGGCAGCTGAAGAAGAGCAAACGACTTGAAAAATGAGTAAGGAGTACAAGTCATGAAATCACGCACAGAAAGTCTTATAAGACTTAAAAAATTTGAAGTTGATGAAAAGCGCCGCCAATTAGCGCAGATTGAAGCAATGATTGGCGATTTTGAACGTATGGCCGCTGAGCTGGATCAGCAAATTGAGATTGAACATCAAAAGACCGGCATTACCGATAGCACACATTTTGCCTATTCGACATTTGCTAAAGCGGCATTAACCAGACGCGATAATCTTCTTGCTTCTGCAAATAATTTGAAAGCAAAACAAGAGGCGGCGCAGGAGGCTTTGTCCGAAGCGTTAGAAGAATTAAAAAAGGTTGAATTGCTTAACCAGCGCGCAAATATGCGTGAGCGCCAGGAAAGAGACAAGGCCGAACAAAATGAATATGATGAGATAGCCCGCATGCGACATATGAATAACTAAGGTGAATAGTTAAGGGCTATTATTTTTAATTTTTGAAGCAACTAGCAAAGCCCCTGTTAAACAAGCAATATTGTGCTTTGCTAGTTGCTTGCTGCTGCCTGTAATAATAGTTGGTTGGTCGTGAAGAATTTTTAATATATTGATATTTGCAGAAGTCAAACATCAGAAGTCAGAAGCCGAAATCCTGAAATCGGGCAGAATTTGCAAGGAAATCAGAATAAAAATACTAGTTCAACTTTGCAAAACAAAGAACTTTGAAACATTATAATTATGAACTGTGCATTGGAAATGAGAAAGAGAAACAGCGAATGTGGGAGCGGAGGCGAGGGTTAGGGTGTCAACCTGTCAACTCCTAAAAATGTAAAAGTCATGATTTGATCTGACGGTTGTGAATTATCTGACAGCTAGCGTTTTTTGTAGCGCGCGGCCAGATAATTCTTGCATATCACCAATATTTTTTGATTGTGCAAGCTCTTTGCCATCTTGGAAGGTCTGCATCG
>WFXU01000009.1 GCA_015490455.1 Hyphomicrobiales bacterium | reverse complement strand
CGGTGGTGGAGGAGGCTGGTAATTACAAATTTGCTTTCATAATTATATTTACTAATAATATTACTAATAATAAGTTCTTAGCAAATTCCTGGCAGAAGTTTTTTGAATTTTGCAAAAATAAATATCAAACTAATAGACATTTTATTTTTTGCTTGTTAGGCAATTAGCCAAAATTATATATGGATTATATTAATGGTTGATTTTTTTCTTGAACTATTTTCTGAAGAAATACCCGCTCGCTTTCAAAGAGATGCGGCAAATAATCTTAAAAAACTCATATGTAATAAATTAGTTGAAAATGATCTTACCTATGAAAATGCCAATTATTTTGTCTCACCCCGACATATTGCCCTTATTGTCAGCAATATTCCTAGCGCCTCTAATGATAAGGTCGAAATAAAAAGAGGGCCAAAAATAGACGCTCCCCAGCAGGCAATAAATGGTTTTTTGCGCAGTAATGGCCTTAAATCTATTGATGAAGCAACCATTGAGAGCGATAAAAAAGGGGGGCAATATTATGTTGCTAAAATTAAAATTAAGGGAAGATTAGCTAGCAATATTATTGCCGAATTTATGCCCGGAATAATTAGTAATTTTCCCTGGCCAAAATCCATGCGCTGGGGGGAAAAACGGCTAAGCTGGGTTCGCCCGCTTCACTCAATAATTGCTATTCTTAACAATAATGATAATGAAGCAGAAATAATATCTTTTGCGGTTGATGGAATTAAATCTAGCAATTTTAGCTATGGGCACAGATTTTTGAGCCCAGAAAAATTCTATGTAAATTCTTTTGATGATTATTTAATTTCGCTTGAAAAAGCAAAGGTTATTCTGGATAGTGAAAGGCGAAAAAATATTATTCTAAATGAAGCTAAACAATTAGCCTTTTTACATAATCTGGAACTAATAGAAGATGAAGCACTATTAGAGGAAGTTGCAGGCCTAGTTGAATGGCCTGTTATTTTAAGCGGAAATTTTGCAAAAAATTTTCTGCAATTGCCAAAAGAAGTTATAATTACCACTATTAAGAATAATCAAAAATCCTTTTGCCTAACCGATAAAAGAGGCAATTTGGCAAATAAATTTATCATTATTTCTAATATGGATGCCAAAGATGGGGGAAAATTAATTATTGATGGAAATGAAAGGGTAATTGCAGCCAGATTAAGTGATGCATTATTCTTTTATGAAAATGATCTTAAAATAAAGCTGGAAGATTTATTGCCCAAATTAAGGGAAGTAATTTTTCATGCAAAATTAGGCTCCCAATATGAACGGGTAGAAAGAATTATTGAACTTGCGGCAAATATTGCCAGAAAAATTGGCGCAGATGAAAATTCAGTAAGGCGCGCTGCTAAACTAGCCAAAGCCGATTTGGTCACACAAATGGTAAATGAATTTGCCAATTTGCAAGGCATAATGGGGCGCTATTATGCGCTAAATGATGGAGAATCAGAACAGGTTGCAAATGCCATTGCAGATCATTATAGGCCGCTTGGACCAAAGGATAATGTGCCAACAGAAAAAACGGCAATTTGTGTAGCACTGGCCGATAAATTGGATATGTTAAACCAATTTTGGCAAATAAATGAAAAGCCAACCGGCTCACGCGATCCATTTGCCCTAAGGCGCGCAGCATTAGGAATAATTAGAATTTTAGTTGAAAATAAAATAGATTTTGCCCTTGAAGTTGAGCCTGACCTATTAAAATTTTTTCATGATAGATTAAAAATAATGTTGCGTGATAAAGGGTTAAGGCACGATTTAGTAGATGCTGTCATTACAAAAAATAGCAATAATATGCTCAAAATCATGCAAAGAATAAATGCTCTTTCTTCTCTTTTACAGCAAAAGGAAGGAGAAAATTTACTTGCCGGCTATAAAAGGGCTGTAAATATTTTACTTGTGGAAGAAAAAAGAGATAAAAATAATTATTTAGGCGAAGTTGATGAAAGCCTATTTAATTTGCCGCAGGAAAAAGAGCTTTTTGCCGCCATAAGTCTTTGTGCTAAAAAAGTGACAGAAAATATCAATAAAGATGATTATTTTGCCGCAATAAATGCGCTGGCAAAATTACATAAACCAGTTGATGAATTTTTTGATAATGTCCTGGTTAATGATAAAAATTCAACCATTCGTAAAAACCGCCTTAATCTTTTGGCTAGTTTAAGAAATATTATGCATATGGTTGCTGATTTTACAAAAATTGAGGGGTAATTATGTCTGCGCCACTTTTAGCGCTAAAAAATATTAAGCTAAATTTTGGCGACAGGCAAATTTTTGAACAAGTTGAACTATTTATAAATGAGGGAGACAAAATTGCCCTTATTGGGCGAAATGGTTCGGGTAAATCAACTCTTTTGAAAATTGCCAATAAAAATATAGAAGCGGATGAGGGAGAATATTTTTTACGAACTGGCACTCTTATTCGCTATTTGGTGCAGGAGCCAGATTTAAGTGAATATGAAAATTTACTTGATTATGTGCGCTCTGGGCTGGGGGAGATTGATAATATTTATCAGGCACAATATTATTTAGCCAGACTGGGATTAGAAGAAAAATTAAATCCGTCTTTTCTTTCTGGTGGAGAAATTAAGCGTGCAGCTTTAGCAAAAATATTGGCAACAAATGCTGATATTTTACTTTTAGATGAACCAACAAATCATCTAGATTTACCAACAATTATTTGGCTGGAGAATGAATTAAAAAATCTCAAATCCGCCATGCTCATTATTAGCCATGATAAGAAATTTTTACAAAATGTTACAAATAAGACTTTTTGGCTAGATAGAGGAAAAATTCACTATATAAATTGCGGTTTTGCTGGATTTGAAAAATGGCAAGAAAATTTCTTTGCTAAAGAGCAGCAAAAAAAACATAAATTAAAACAACAAATAAAACGCGAAGAAGAGTGGTTGCGCTATGGTGTGACCGCCAGAAGAAAACGTAATGTTAAACGGCTGGCTAATTTAGCCAAATTAAGAAAAGAGCGAGAAAAGCAGGCAACAAAGATAGAAAATATTAATTTTAGCGCGGCCAAAGGAAAAATATCCGGAAATATTATTATTGAAGCAAAAAATATCAGCAAATCTTTTGCCAATAAATTATTGATTAAAAATTTTTCTACCAGAATTTTGCGCACAGATAGGGTGGGGATAGTTGGGGCAAATGGAGTGGGTAAAACCAGCCTTCTCAAACTATTTAGTGGACAAATATTGCCCGATGAGGGTGAAATAAAATTTGGTGCAAATATTGAATTGGCATTGCTAGATCAGATGCGAGAACAATTAAATTCCAATCATACTCTAAAAGAAGCTATTTTAGATTCTGGTTCTGATATGATTGAGATAAATAATAAGAAAAAACATATTATTTCCTATATGCAGGATTTTTTATTTTCTCCCAAGCAGGCAGATATGCCGCTTAACAAATTATCTGGCGGAGAAAGAGCAAGAGTGGGCTTAGCTAAATTATTATCCATTCCTTCTAATTTGTTGGTGCTTGATGAGCCAACAAATGATTTGGACTTAGAAACATTAGATATGTTAATAGAAATGCTCACCGATTATCACGGAACGATAATTTTTGTCAGCCATGATAGAGATTTTATCGATAAATTAGCAACATATATTATTGTTTATGAGGGAGATGGAAATTGGGTGCAATATTTTGGCGGATATTCAGATTATGAAAGGAGGAACAAAGAAAAAATTATTAATATTTCTTCCAAAACCAGTGTTTCTAATGCCGGACAAAGGAGCGTAAAAAAAGAAATTTCTGCCAATAATGCCAAAAATAGGCAAAAGGCAAAAAAAGAGAAGAAAAAACTCTCCTTTAAGCAACTATATATGCTAAAGACATTACCGGAAAAAATAGAAAAATTAAGTCAGCAAATCGCTCAATGTGAAGAAAAATTAGCAAAAACTGATTATTATATAAAGGATATGCAGGGCTTTATAAAAACCAGCGAGCGGCTGGTTAGGCTACAAAAAGAGCTCAAAAAAAGTGAGGATGAGTGGTTAAAATTGGAAATTGAGCGGGAAAAATTACAAAATTAGTCGGCCGAGAAGATTATTGCCCAGAAGTTGGAAGGCGGAAGTCGGAAGGCATAAGAGCATAAAAATATCCATCAAAATTGCAAGAAAACTGCACATGGAGAGGTAAAATCTCGCAATATTAAATGCCCGATAAGAGCAAATATCAAAAAATATCAATATATTAAAAATTCTTCACGGAGAACTAATTAATCAAAATTTTCCCCCTTATATACTCCCCAAATATTTTTTTGTTCAATATAGCCATTTATGGAAATTTGCCTTCCCTTATCATTTTTATATTTAACCGCGACTTTACACCATTTACCATCGCAGGATTTTATTTTTACTAAAAAGGAAGGCGCAAGTTGCGCTCTAATTTTACTCTTCTCACTCGGTTTTGCATAAAGTTTAGCATTTTTCTCACCAGTAATTCTTCCATAACGTTGTGAGGATAATAGGCTTTGGTGTACCCATCCTTCTGATCCTTCAAAATCACGAATTTTGCGCCATTTATCAAATTCGCTAATTATCTCAACTGGAATATTAGATTTAACAAATATCCAGGCTATTTCGTATTTTTTACCTGGCCCAACCCTGACATTTACCGGATTTGAGCCAACGGAAACAAAGCGCGGTAATTTTAGACCTGAAATATTAGAGTTTGTTTGTGCATTAGCCGCCAAAGAGAAAGAAAAAATAATAGGTAAAAATATAAGAATTAATTTTGCCCGTGCTAATATTATTTTTTGCATTTTTTTATGGAGAATAATCACGCGATTTGTTATTGACATAAAGACTATTCCTGTTTTTGTGAATATTCTATATTGGGAAACTTAATGTAAAATAAAGCGGAGATAGATTTTGGTAAAAAATGGAGCAACTATTTTTGTAAGCCGAAATTTACCGAAAATTATTGAAACTCGCATGCAGGACTTATTTAATGTCCATTTTAATCCCCTTAATAGATCTCTAAGTTCGGAGGAACTAATTTCTTACTGTCAAAATCATGATGTATTAGTTTCAACCATTACCGATTTACTGGATAAGAAAACTATTGAACATTTGCCTAACTCCATAAAATTAATTGCTCAATTTGGGAATGGAGTTGATAATATTGACATTGAAGCCGCTTCAAAGCGCTCAATAATTGTCACTAATACTCCAAGCGCAATGAGTGATGATACGGCAGATATGGCAATGGCGTTGATTTTATCAATTCCGCGCCGTCTTGTTGAGGGATCTCAAATTCTTATTCAGCAAGAATGGGAAGGTTGGTCGCCAAACTGGATGTTAGGTTCAAGATTAAAGGGGAAAATATTAGGTATTATAGGCTTAGGGCGAATTGGTCTGGCTGTCGCCGATAGGGCAAAATCATTTGGGTTGGATATTTATTATTATTCGCGTAATCGCCGCCCTTCGCAAATAGAAGAAAAGCTAGATGCTACTTGGTGCGAATCTATTGATGAGCTTATTGAACGGGTTGATATAGTTTCGCTTCATGTTCCGCTTACTAGTGAAAGCGAAAAAATTATGAATAGAGAGAGATTAAAAAAAATGAAGCCGGACGCTATATTAATAAATGTTTCGCGTCCTGAATTGGTTGATGAGGCGGCTCTTATTGAATTATTAGAGAATGGCCATTTATCTGGTGCGGGTTTAGATGTATTTGAACATCAAAATGGAATTAATCCTAGATTAGTTAATTTAGCAAAAAATAACCGCGTTTTATTGACCCCACATATGGCTTCGGCAACAATTGAAGGGCGGATAGAAATGGGTGAAACTGTGATGATTAATATTAAAACCTTCCTTGACGGGCATCGTCCGCCAAACCGCATATTGCTGGAGGTAGGTTAAATTTATGCGCTGATAGTTTAAGCACTGACGCCGATGGGATAGTCGCAATCTAGTGAAATAGTCGTCCGTGAAGAACTTCTAACATATTGATATTTTGATATTTTGCTCTTATTGCATATTTAATTTTGCAAAATTTGTTCCTTTATGTGTAATTTTCTTACAATTTTGCTATGGATATTTTTGCGTTTTTCGACTTCTGACTTCTGATTT
>WFXU01000008.1 GCA_015490455.1 Hyphomicrobiales bacterium | reverse complement strand
CCGTTGGTGCTGCTATAGGTGCGCCAGTTATATTAACTGTAGGAGTGGCTGCTGTTGGCGCTGGCGCTGGGGGATATGTTTTGTCAAAAGGTGCAGAAGCTGCTTTTGAGTTTTTTACATCTAATCAATCTAACGATCAACTAGGCAATGACGAATTGCTATATGATGCGCCGGCTCGCACGAGTGCTGGATATAATATTATTACGCAGCTAACGAATAATGGGGTTGTGGATAGCGGTAATCTTAAGAGCGGTTATTTGCGTGATCAAATTGAGAAGGCATTATTAGCTGGATATAATGGCAATCAAATTGAATATTTGGAGGCGGCGTGATGAAGCGACTTAAGAAAATATTGTTACTTACTATTGTCATTATTACCTTGATTTTATTTTTACAATCATTGGGCTTTCTGACTAGGAAGATGATTATAGATGCTATTATTCAAGTCAGAGAGTGGGTTACCCCATATTCTTATACCATACTTAAGATCTTTTTTATGACTTTTTTAGTTAGCATAATTTTAGTTTATTTTGATAAAGATTTTGATGAAGATCAAATTAAGAGAAACTTAAAGACAAAATTTATTTCTATCTACTTTCCAAGTAATTCAACTATAAAAACCCAGCCATTTGCCGGCTATCTTTTTGGTCTATCAGTCGTAATATTACTTATAGTGTTTTTTTTACTTTTTACGCCAGACATATTTCAGGTAGAAGCGCCAAGTTTACGAGAAATTTTTGATAATTACAAAATGAATAAAGAGGACTAAAGTGAGTCACATTGAAGGTGAACTGGATACTCAAGAGGAACTGCTTAGCTTATATGGACCATTAAATACGGGGACGACAACCCATTGGATAGTTGGCGACATACCTGTATTGGGTCAATTTGCATTTGGCATTGCAAATAATGAAGTTCAGGAATAATTAGTATGTCCAGTTTTATGAAAAAATTAAAAAAATTTCTTATTGTTTTGGTCGTTATTATCACTGTAACGCTACTTCTCAAGAAACTTAATATTATCAGTTTCGGCTTTCTTAAAGACATTGAAAGTTTTGTAGCTTTAATTCTGAAGCTCCGTGCAATTCTGCTACCTTATTTTGGACAGATATTTCTACTGGGCGTTATTTTGTTTGTTTCTGGTCTCTATCTAACAACTCTGGATAAAGATTACGAGAAAAAAGAAATTGTTAAGTTCAACAGGTCTCATATTTTGAATTTGTTTCCCAATGCAATGAAATTTGATTCCAAAATTAAAACCGAACCATGGGCAACATATTTAGTGATAATTGGCATAGTTATTTCAGTTTTCGTTACCTTTTTGGTTTTTTCGCCAGATATATTTCAAAGTGAAATATAATTTTCAATATAAACATAGGTAGAATTATGGAAAATAATTTAGAACAGGCACAATTAAACGAGAAAATAGATACACCTGAAGAGCTGTTAAATCTGTACGGTACTAATACAGGCACAGAAACATATTGGGTGATTGGTGATATACCTGTAGTAGGTCAGTTTTCGGTTGGTTTTGCAAAAAATGATGTGCAAACAGGATTAGTATATAGCGGGGGCGTGGATGGAGAGCTTTTGGGAAGTATTCTAGCTACTAAAAGCTCAGATAACAACTTGAGTGCAGAGGATATCCTATTAGGTGGAATTAGTGCGTACTTGGATGTTAAGTATAGTACAGTTTTTTCTGGAGGCAATACTATAGACGCAATTAAATCCTCAGTTTCTTTTGGCTACAGCGTAACTAATGGTCTGGTTGAGGATTTGGGAGGTCAAACCACATCAATTGGGGGGCTACTGCCTTTAGGTTTAGGCAGTGTAGGTGGGGAGTTGTTCATACCAAATAATCCAACTCCTCTTCCTTTTAACACCGAAAATTCATCTTGGTTTATGACACCCGGAGCAGGATGGATGGTTCGTGTAGGAGTTGGAGTAGATGTGCCTGACCTAACGATAGGTCATACATTCACTAAAGTATTTTCAGGTCAAACGCGTGATGAAATTTATGATGCGATAAACAGAAATCGTATAATAGAGGAAAATGAAAATAATTCCTCAGCCATCAACGCTACACCACCTAATTTAGATGACATCGCAGATTTCCTACAAGGTCTAAACTCTGATTTAGACAATATGGATGGTTTGCGTGGGCTTGGTGATGTTAAGCTTAACACAGAAGAGCCAGCAAATGGTGGTTGGCCGGATGATAATAATATTGCCAATGACAATGAAAACAGATTTGCATATATGAGGGCGGCATGATGAATTGGATAAGGAAATATTGGCATATAATTTTAGCGCTAGTTCTCGTGCTTGGGTTTATTTTTGTGCCTTTTGTGCAAACAGTGCTATTT
>WFXU01000007.1 GCA_015490455.1 Hyphomicrobiales bacterium | reverse complement strand
TCAAGGGGATGCCATCAACCCTATCCTAGCCACTACCGGCTACAACTTCTTCCATTTCCTCAAGTGGATCAAACCTCTTTGGCTCAAAATCTAGGTAACGCTAATATTCAAACATTTAGCAAAAATTGCATAAGGCTACGGTCGACTATTTCTGCCCTCTGCCTTCCGCCTTCCAGTTTCTGATTTCCACAAATATCAATAAAGATTCTTCATGAAGGACTAATCATTACTGCAAACTCCCTGTTGAACGATAAAAGAAAATAGTCCAAAATTAACCCTTGACCAACTGGATATTCTAGGCCGCGTCAGTATTTTCCAGTGGTGAGGTCAATAATGCATATATTTTATCAATATTGCGGGTTTGGCGTAATTGTTCAACAATATTTTTGTTGCGCAAAAGCCTAGCAATTTGAGCCAGAGCCTTTAAATGATCGGCGCCAGAACCTTTGGGCGCTAATAGCATAATCACTAAATCAACCCCCTGATCATCAACAGAATCAAAATCTATTGGTCTTTCTAGCCGCGCAAAACAGGCGCATATTTGGGAAATATTATCTATCTTAGCGTGGGGAATAGCAATTCCGCCCCCAAGTCCGGTTGAACCTAATCGTTCGCGCTCCATTAGTTTTTCCAAGATTAAATCTTCATCAAGATTTATTTTTTCTGCCGTTAATTTGGCAAGCCTTTGTAATAATTGGCGCTTACCGCTTATTTTGGCCGCAGGAATAATCATTTCCCTTGATAGGATATTTATAAGCTCCATCAAACTGCCTTATCAAAATTCTTTTTGTGCAGAAAGATTTCTGCAAAATTTATGGGTAATTAAACTAGTTTCAAAATTTCAGATAAATCAAATCTAACTAATTTATCGCTCATATATATTGAACTCTAATATATTAAACTATCATTCTTTATTATAACAAGTTGGCTATTATGGCAAGTCAGCATTGTAAAGGTCACGTAATTCGGTGATCATTGCCTTAATTTGGTTCCCACTTCATTTTTTCAACAATCTTTTAATTACTTTATTTAACGACATGCCGACTCATGCTAACGACCAATATGATAAAATATATTGGGAATAGCATAGATGGATGTAGCGCAACCAAAGCCAGATTCAAAAAAATATTCTGATTTAATGCGAGAAATAGAGAATGGAACTATTAAAGTTCCAAAATTTCAACGGGACTTTGTCTGGAGTATAGAGAAAACAGCAAAATTATTGGATAGTATTCTCAAAGGTTACCCAATCGGAACTTTTATTCTATGGCAAACTAGGGAACGCCTTAACGACATAAAGAATATTGGGAATCTTCAACTTCAGGATACCCCTGAGGGAGATAAAGTTCAATATGTGCTTGACGGACAACAAAGAATTACATCGCTTTTTGCCGCATATCATGGCGCTAAAATTCAAAAGACAGGCGAAAAAAAGTAACTAATTACTGCGATATTGTTGTAAATTTAGATGTAAATATTGGCAATGATAATCAAATCATAACCTCAGAGCCCACAGGGGAAAAATATATATCACTGTATGATGTATTAAATTTCAGTTTCAGCAAGGGCAAAGAACTTTCAGATAAATATAGTGACGCTGAATTGAATATGGTCGATTCCTATCAGAAAGCATTTAACACTTATGATTTTTCTACAATTTTACTTCTTAAAGATGATATAGATTCAGCTATTGAAGTATTCACACGCATCAATACAGGCGGTCAAACTCTCACGCTATTTGAGATTATGTCAGCTAAAACATATGATGAACAGCAAAATTTTGACATGCAAGTGAAGTGGGAAGGTTTCATAAAAGAACTCAAACATATCAAATATGAGGGAATATCTAGCACTGTTATACTTAACATTATTTCCTTACTATTAAGCCGCACCAAAGAGTGCAAAAGAAAAACCATCTTAACATTAGATAAGCAATCCATTATTGAAAAATGGGATAGTGCTATTTCATCACTGAAAGAAAGCATTGATTATTTTAGAACGACATACCGTATTCCAGTATCGCAACTTCTGCCATATGATTCATTGTTGGTGCCATTTGCCTATTTCTTTCACGAGAATAATAATGAACAACCTAATGCTATACAGCGTAAATATCTTGAAGAGTTCTTCTGGCGCATGTCGCTGTCATTTAGATATTCCAGCTCCAGTGAATCTAAACTAGCACAAGACATTAAGCGAATTGATAAAATACTAAAAGAAGAAAGACCAAACTATAATGACATAAAAGTTAATCTTAGCTCTACGCAAGAGCTTATTGATACAAACTTCAGCGCTGGCAATAGCTATTGTAAGGCTGTTTTATGCCTACTAGCATATCAAGAACCGAAAGATTTTCGGGATAATGGCAGAATTATTCTGGATAATTCTTGGTTAAAAATAGCAAATAGTAGAAATTTTCATCACTTTTTTCCAAGAGCATTTCTGAAGAATAAAAAGAATCACTTAAACAGCAACAGTATAGTAAATATCACATTTGTTAGCGATCAGTTGAATAAACGTAAAATTGGCGCGAATCCGCCTTCAAATTATATTGCTAAATTCAAAGAAGAGAATTCCAATATAAATAAAGCGCTCAATTCTCATCTTATAGATTTAGAAGGTTTTGGCATTGAATGTGATGATTATGAAACTTTCTTAAATGCTAGAGCAAAGCGAATTTATGACGAGCTTAAGTCTCGTATAGAATTGGAGCATAAAGAACCACCCAACCAAAAAATTCATGAATTAATCAGTGCTGGCGAGAGTGATGAGGTAGAATTTAAGGCAACGTTGCGCTTTGATCTTCAAACAAAAACTATAAACAAAAGACTAGAATATGTTGTAGCCAAAACCATTGCGGCATTTTTGAACTCAAATGGAGGCAACTTATTTATTGGAATAGATAATGATGGGGAAGCTATCGGTTTATTTGATGATATAAACTCTTTTAGTGAAAATAAAAAGAACATTGATGGTTTTGAACTTCATCTTATTGGAATAATTAAAAAATATATTGGGATTGAAAACAGCCCTTATATCAAGATTAGTTTTCCGACCTATGATGATGTTGAAATATGTCACATAAAAATATCAAAAAGCTCGAAGCCTGTTTTTATAAAATCTGACGGAAAGGAAGAATTTTTCATTCGTTCTGGGTGCTCTTCTCAACCTTTAGGGCGAGAAGAGCAGAGTTCTTATGAGAGAAATCATTGGGGTAGTGGATAAAATTGTAACCCATCATTCTATTTCAAAATTTTCAAAAATGTTGTAGTAGCAGCCATCCTTTCCAGAGCGCAAGAAAATACAAAAACCAAGTTCATCTATCAAACCCTCAGATTTATCATATATTTTCTCTGCTATTTTGCCGTTTTTCCATTACTGCATATGCGGTCTCGGCTACCTCGTCCTCCGTGAAGAATTTTTAATATATTGATATTTTACTATTATCGAGCATTTAATGTTGCCAGATTTTACCTATCCATATGCAGTTTTCTTGCAATTTTGCTATGGATATTTTTGTGATTTCTGCTCCCGGCAACGCTGCTCCTTCCAAAAATCATTGCGGGCCAGCCTGCGCGGCGTGAGCGCATAAAAGAGCCTGCGCGGCGTGAGCGCATAAAAGAGCCGCAATTCTCCGCTTCGCAGTCATTGCGGATTTAATCCGCAATCCAGTAAATCTAACCTTTTGGCGCTTAGGTGCGTTATAGAGTCTTAGCCCGTTAGACAAGAGGCTACTGGATTTTCGTGTCAAGCACGAGAATGACGAGGGTGGATAGTATATCGCTCCACGAGGTATAAGAATCGTGGATTGCTCCTTAATTCTTCTCCTTATCCACCAATGCGCCCTCGGCAATCCACGGCATCATTTCACGTAGTTTTTTGCCGACTTCTTCAATTTGGTGTGCGTCATTATTGCGGCGAGTTGCTTTGAACCTTGCAGCCCCTGCTCTATATTCTTGCATCCATTCTGAAGTAAATTTACCCGATTGAATATCCTCTAAAACTCGCTTCATTTCTGCTTTAGTTTCAGAAGTAATAATGCGTGGGCCTGAAACATATTCGCCCCATTCAGCAGTATTTGAAATTGAATAATTCATATTAGCAATGCCACCTTGATAGATAAGGTCAACAATTAACTTAACTTCGTGCAAACATTCAAAATATGCCATTTCTGGCGCATAACCTGCCTCAACCAAAGTTTCAAAACCAGCACGAATGAGCTCAACCAAACCACCGCATAAAACAGCTTGCTCGCCAAACAGGTCGGTTTCGCATTCTTCCTTAAAGCTGGTTTCAATAATGCCAGAGCGACCGCCGCCAACACCGCTTGCATAAGCGAGCGCAATATCATGCGCATTGCCAGAAGCATCATGATGAACAGCAACTAGACAAGGGACACCCCCGCCCTTTTGATATTCACCACGCACCGTATGGCCCGGTCCCTTTGGTGCAACCATGATAACATCAACGCTATCTTTTGGCTCAATAAGCCCATAATGTACGCTTAAACCATGCGCAAAAGCAATTGCTGCCCCATCGCGAATATTAGGCGCAATTTCATTTTTATAAATATCTGGCTGCAATTCATCAGGGGTTGCCATCATCATAATATCTGCCCAAGCGGCAACTTCAGCAACAGACATAACCTTAAGACCATCTGCCTCAACTTTTTTGGTGGTAGAAGAGCCTTTACGAAGCCCAATAGCAATATTTTTAACGCCAGAATCGGTAAGATTCATGGCGTGCGCCCTCCCTTGAGAGCCATAGCCAATAATAGCTACTTTTTTAGATTTTAATAGATTTAAGTCACAATCACGATCATAATAAACACGCATAATATTTTCCTTATATTTTCCTTTTGTTGCGATTAGATTGAATATTTAATTTTTATAAAGAGAGATAAATTGTTTCACCGCCAAATTTGCTTCTTTAATAATTTTTGCTTTTGATAGTCTAATTTTGTCACCCAACAATAAGCGAATTTGCATATCACGCACAATAAGCCCAAATAGAGTGCGAAATGCTTCTTCATCATTTTGAAAATTGATGAGAGATTTTTTCTTGGCGGCTTTTAATAGAGGTTTGATGCGCCGCCCCATAGCAAAACGACCATTTTCCAGCAATAATCTGCCTAATTCTGGATTATTACTGCCGGCGCTAGAAATAGCAATGCGGTTTAGGGCAACCGAAATATCGCCCGAAAGAACCGTCAAAAGATCTATGGCGAAATTTTCAAGATTTTGCGAAAAGGAATTTAGATCAATATTATCAAGATCAACTTGTGGCTCACGCACCTTTGCGGCTTGCCACTGAATGGCGGCAATAAGCAGCCCCTCACGATTGCCAAACCAATTATATAGGGTTTCTTTGGAGCAAAGCGCTTCTTGCGAAACATGCTCCATCGTAAAACCATTGCCAAGAGCGATTAGCACTCGCAAAGCCGCATCTAAAATCTCGCCCTGACGCGGCGACATCTCATGCCCTGATATTATAGTTTTTACTTCACTCATTATATTCCCATTTTAAGTCCCTTTTAAGTTTGAAAATTAGCGCAAAATAAATAATTAAAGCCAATTTTAAACACCAACCTTCAATGCCAATTCATGCGCCACTTCAGAAACCGTTCCAATATTAGTCAGCAATATATCTTATATATTTCAAAAGATTTGCCGTACCGTACCGTACGGTACGGCAATAATCAAGTAAAAACATGAGGTTGTTAGAGGGTGAAAGGGAAAATGTGGATAAGTTTGTTGGCTTGGTTAGGAGTGGTGTTGGGTTAGGTGTTGGTGGCGATTGGAATAAGCAAAGAGTGGGCGAACTTTCTAGCGTTAGATAAGGCTCAAATCTGGCCAGTTCGGCGAGGTATAGCTTGGTTGGGTGTGTTTATATCATTTGAGTTAGGCAATGCTCAATCAGTTCAGCTGGCTCAATTAATCTCAACTCAGATAGTTCCACCCACAGGGATACAAATAGTACCAAATATATCTAGCTGCAACACTGATTATAATTTGCAGCAACACAGTTATTCCTAATTGCAGCCTTACCTCTTCCTTCTACCGCTAACCCACTGATATTTAACAATATTCGCCGAGCCGTAACGTTCGGTTCGGCAAATATATAATAAATCGGGTGGTTAGCAGCGGTGAATTAATCTCTTATGTTTTCGGTTAAGTTAGCCGGTAACTAGATTGCCAAATTATTTATACACCCTCACCAAACTATCAGTTGGCATTTGGCCAGTAATATAGTCGCATAAGTCATAGCAAATTTTATCGCTCCCTATATGGCCTATATGGCGAGCACAAATTATCCGGCCTTCTTAGCCGGTGACTTCGCCATTTCTTTCCTACAATTGCGCCTTCCGATTTCCGTTCCCGGCAACGCCGCACCCCCAAAATATTATTGCAGATCAGCCCATCGCATAAAGCAAAAAAGCTATGCGGCGTGAGCGTTAAAACCAGCCCTAGCGGCGTGAGCGTTAAAACCAGCCCTAGCGGCGTGAGCGTGGAAAACTGTCTTAGCGGCGCAGGCATTGGGTAAATTATTCTACCCCAAGAGTATAATAATCCGTTTTTCCTTATAATTTTGTCAACAAAACATATGATCTTGCAGGAATTACATAACTTGCTGCTCCCCACAGAAAGCTGTGTTTTATCAATGACTAAGACGCATTATATTCATTTTTATTCACATAACGGCAAAATATTTGGGGAAATATTCCTCTAAAAGTTGTAAATGATCGCGTTTTAGTTTAGCCTACTTTAAGGGTTAATGTGGGTGGTGTATCTTATGGGCAGATGGGCAGGACGCAACTTACTGGAGCGGGCAAAAAATCCGAAAGGGTGGGCGAAAAATCCAAAGAGGTGGGCAAAAGGCCTGAGAGAATGGGCAAAGAGCCTGAGGAGGCGAGCGCAAGGTCCGAAGGGACGGACGAGAAGTTTGAGAGGACGGGCGTGGAGTTAACGGGCGCAAAATCAACAGGCGCGAAACTTAAGAAAATCAGTGCAAAATTTGAAATCGTCACGCCGATGTTTCTCGGCGGAGCGGAACACGAGGCCACGCGTATTCGCGGCACGGCTATAAAGGGGGCTTTGGCCTTTTGGTGGCGGGCGCTCAATTTCGCGCGGTTCGTCAAGCGGGCAAATGGGAATACGGATGATGCCCTGCGCGCCATGCAGTGCCGCGAACGCGCGCTGTTCGGCAGCTCCAATACCGGCCAGGGGGCGTTTCTGCTGCGGGTGGAAGATAGGAAAGATAGGAAACTGAAAACGATCAAACCGCCGGCGCAACTGCGCATGGATGATGGCGGGCTGGAAGATGACGTTATCGGCGTCGGCGCCCGTTATCTTGGCTATGGCGTTATCAATGCCTTCCATACCAAGGCAAATCCCAAGAAGAACAAGCCTGAGAAAAAAGAAGGGCAGTTAGAACGCGATTGTTTCGCCGCCGGGCAGATATTTTCCCTTGAACTCATTTTCCGGCCCTATGCCGACAAGACCGACATCGACGAGATTATTGAGGCGCTGAAACTATTCGGCCTGCTGGGCGGGCTGGGGGCGCGGGTGCGGCGCGGCTGGGGCTCGGTGGCGCTTATCTCGCTGACGGCGGAGAATCTGCCGGCGGGTGTGGATGCCAGTTGGCAGGCGCTGGCGAGCCGCGAGGATTACATCGCGTGCCTGCAGGGGCTGTTCGAAAATCATCCATCACGCAATCATCTTGGCACTGACTGGTCGCTGACGGCCTTTGCCAAAGAGAGCCAAATTCATGTGGGAACCGATACGCAAACAAATCCATTGGATGTATTAAATGATTTGGGGGATGGATTTCTG
>WFXU01000006.1 GCA_015490455.1 Hyphomicrobiales bacterium | reverse complement strand
GGGAAATTACAAAATCGTTTATATGAGCGGGCAAGCAAGAAATCACAATTTTTGTTCAACACCTCTTTGCCCGGAGATATTTTACATTTGGACGAGAGAACAAAAAAATTATTAGAATATAAAGAAAGGGTGAATGATGGGAAATAATATTTTCAATTTAATTTTGGATAATGTTGGTTTGATCGCGCCAATTATTCTAATTAGCGGTATTTTTGGTTTGATTGCTCTTAGTTTTGATAAAGAACACGATAAAGAATGGAAAGAAATAGGTGGCTGGAGAGGCTGGTTTTCTAAAAAATTCGCCAATCACTCAAGCATAAGCAGCAAGAAAATAGGAATAATATTACTATCCATTGCAATTATTGGTTTGGTCGCCCTCACTATCTCAATTTATTTTGCACCATATCGCCTTGAAAATTACACAATAAATGGGAGTTAAAATTATGAGTTTTTTAATGAGTTCTAATATTGAGGGCGAGCTAGATACTCAAGAGGAGTTGCTAAGCCTTTATGGTCCATTAAACACAGGAACAACGACAGATTGGTTTATCATTGATATTCCAGTTTTAGGTCAGGTTTCAATTGGTCGTGCTTCTAACGAAATCCAGACAGGTTGGGTTTTATCTATGAGCGTAGATACGGAGTTGTTAGTAGCGCAAGAGATTGCATCAGGTGGAGAAAGGCTCACTATAAAAATGTGATAGAGCAGTCTATTTCTGCTACTTTAGATATAGCTTTAGATGATATTTGGAATACAAATAACTTGGGAGGTTTGTTAAAAGCTACAGTTTCATATGGGCGTAGCACGACAAACGGGTTAATAGAGGATTTAGGTGTACAGTCTAATATATTTGGAGGAATGTTCTTAGCTGGTGGTGAAATAATAGTGCCAACAAATCCAATTCCTTTGCCCTTCGCAAGTGATTATAGTTCTTGGATTATGACACCCGGAGCAGGTTGGACATTTCGAGCAGGACTAGGGATAGATGTGCCAGACGCTTCCGCAACGGTAACATACATTTTGAAAATAAATGGTCAAACGCGTGATGAAATTTATGATGCGATAAACAGAAATCGTATAATAGAGGAAAATGAAAATAATTCCTCGGTCATCAACACCACACCACCCAATTTAGATGACATCGCGGATTTCTTACAAGGTTTAAACTCCGATTTAGACAATATGGATGGTTTGCGTGGGCTTGGTGATGTTAAGCTTAACACAGAAGCATCTATAAATGGTGGTTGGCCGAATGATAATGAGTTGACTGGTTCGTCTAACAACAACAACAACTCTTCTTCTAACAATGATCACGATGATCACGATAGTAGCTTCGGCGGCAATAGCGGTAACGGTTCTGGCTCAAGTTCTGGTGGTAATAGCGGTGGTTCTGGCGCAGGTGGCGGCGGGTGGAACGCTGATAATGAGCTAACTGTTGGCGATGCGGGCGGCTCTGGCGGCAGCGGCTATTGCGCCGCAAATGATAATTATAATCTGAACATCAGAAAGATAGCATGATGAGTTGTAATCAAAGTAGTGAGATGAGATATAATGGATTGCGTTAAGAGTGATTTTATAACTTATAGTTTTTACGTTTATTTATTCATTGGAATAATTGTGACTTTATTTGGTGGGCAATTATATAAGAAACCTAAATTCCCCTTCTTTAGCCCATATTTTCCAAAGAAAAAAATATTTCAAATCTTATATGTTGGAAGTTTTTTAGCATTTTTCTTTTTGGTTATTTTTTATTGCACCATAACTAATTTTATATAGGAGAAGCTTGAATGTCTGTATTTGAAAATAATGGTTGGGGTTTTACTGTCGGGATAGGACTATATTCTTATTCGTGGTATACTATAACTTTCGCCAACGGAGAGATCTATACTTACGATGTTGCAGGAATGGGTCCGAGTGCAGGAAAGGTAGGTGCATGGTTTTCGTTGATTGGGTGTAATGATTGCACACCTGATAGCCTTGAGGGTTTGTTTGGTGATTTTGACCTTACACTAGGTTTAGGCATTGGTATCTCATCTGACACTGAAACAACAGTTGGAAGAGCAAATTTAGGATTGGGCTTTACTTATGGAGCTTCAGTCACAAGAAAGAACAACGAAGTAGCAGACAAAATTCAAAATGGAATAGATGACTTAGAGGGGCAAAGTACTTCTGGGCTTGGTGATGTTGTTCTAAATGAAGAAGAGCCAGCAAATGGTGGTTGGCCGAATGATAATGAGTTGACTGGTTCGTCTAACGATAACTCCTCCGATGATGATAATGATTCATCTTCTTCAAGTTCAGTTAGTTCAAGCAGCTCTTCTAGTTCTTCAGGCTCTAGCAGTTCTTCTAGCTCCTCTGGTTCTGGTGCAGGTGGTGGCGGGTGGAATGCTGATAATGAGCTAACCGTTGGCGATGCGGGCGGCGGCGGTGGTAGCGGCTGGCAGAACGATAATGAGTTAACTGGCGGTAATGCCGGCTATGACTGTCGTGCCGCAAATGATAATTATAATCTGAATATCAGAAAGATAGCATAATGAATTGGATAGGAAAATGATAAAACAATTAAGGATAATATTCGCATTTTTTGCTGTGTTGCTGGTTGGATATTTGGGGGTGAATGCAATGGAGAAGAATAGAGTGAAAACGAGCAACAATGAGCTTTTCAATCAATTGATTGAGATTATGGAGAATAGCGTTAAAAAAGAAGGTAAAAAATACTATCGGGATCTTACGAATGTAGTCTGCCCGCTCGTTAGCATTAAGAAGTTAACTGAAATGATGCAAGATGATTATATAAAAAGTCAGGTAAGGTATTTTGAAGTATCCAGCGATAAAAGAAGAAAAGAGAGTGATAGTGAGTGGTGGATAGACAGAAAAATCAAACCGTTAGAGGCAATGCGTCTTTATATTATAATTAATAGAATTAGTAACAATTGTGAAGCATATCTTAAAATTACAATATAACTTTTATAAGGAATGAAATTATGTCAGGGAATAATATACCAACATTAGAAATATTTTATCGTCCAGTGGGCGGTATGCCTGAGGGCGCTGATTTTGTGCATTCGTTCTTAGTTTATACGGATGAAAGCGGCGTTAAATGGATATTTAGTGGTTATCCTGAAAGTCAGGATCCTAACGATGATGGTGAATATGAGGGATTTTTTGGAGAATTACGAACTGAATTCAAGCCTTTACAGGATAATAAAGAAGTATATGATTCATCTTATTATTTTAATCAAGCAGGGACAGGAACAGTAAGCCATATTATAGCGCAGGGCGATGAATTAAATGGCAGTAATGTAATTGGTGTATTGCGTGGGGTGGCGCAAGCTATTGAAAGACAGGAATTGGACTATAATCCCCTATTATTAAATAGTAATTCAGCGGTTGCGGCTGCGCTAGCAACATTAGGTATTGATGATATTCCTGCGCCACCAAACCCTGCGCCAGCATTAGGTAATGATTTAGATTTTGGCGCACCAGACGATTTAATTGGACAATTATTGCATGATATGGATCAAGTAGGCAGTTCAGGAATAGATATATTAAATGCTCTTTTACAAGGAATTGAGGCAGGTGGAGTTGTAGCAAGTAATGTTGATATTAACTCTGCGCTTGAAATAATAGGTCAAGGCTATATGAATAAAATAGAAACTGATATGTATATAGCAAATCAACTATTAAACCTACTGAATCAAAACACCCCCGACTACCAACTAGGCAATGATGAGTTGCTATATAATGCGCCGGCTCGCACGAGTGCTGGATATAATATTATTACGCAGCTAACGAATAATGGGGTTGTGGACAGCGGTAATCTTAAGAGTGGCTATTTGCGTGATCAAATTGAGAAGGCATTATTAGCTGGATATAATGAAAATCAAATTGCTTCGGTGATAGCGCAGTTAAAATCTGGAACAATCTCATCGGTTGCGCCAAAAG
>WFXU01000005.1 GCA_015490455.1 Hyphomicrobiales bacterium | reverse complement strand
CAAATAACTCAACTTATCGGAATAAATATACTAGCTCACTTTGCAAAAGAAAGAACTTTGTTTTATGGCAGTTAGAGTAAATGATAGTTAATTAAATGCAAGGATAAGAGCAAGATAGGTTGCCCTAAATAATAAAAGGAAAACAAAATGATTTGCGCCATAGTTTAGTTTGCCTCCCTAAAGCCATTCACCACACATTCAAAGGCTCAATGCACCTTCACTAACCTACTGATTTTACTGTATATTAGCCGAACCGTACCGTACGGTACGGTACGGCGAATATTGCCATATATCAATGAGTTAGTAGTGGGTGTGTTGGTTTTAATAAGGGGTAAGGAGTCAGAAATCGGAAATTAGAAGGCGGGAGTCAGAAGTCGGAGGGCAGAGGGCAGTTGACATCAGAAGTTGGAAATCGCAAAAATATCCATCAAAATTGCAAGAAAACTGCATATGGAGAGGTAAAATATTGCAATATCAAATGCGCAATAAAGAAAAAATCTCAAGAAATATCAATGTGATAAGAATTCTTCACGGGGGACTATCTATTAATTTTGAGAATATTAATAGGCTGCATCGATAAATATTTTAGAAATATCACCCTTCCATTTATTATGGTAAAGCTCCAACATTCTCTCGGCTAATGTCTTGGAATTATTAAGATTATATTTAAGGGGCGCTAAATGATGAACCTCGTTCATTTTTTCGCTATTTAGCTGGTTGCGCTTTATTAAACCATTTTCCGCTATTGCAATTATTTGTTTGGCAATATTGGCGACCGTTCCTTTGCGAAATTTGGTCTTAAGAGCAGTTTTTGCAACATTTCTATATAAATAATCCCTCTCCTCTTCATTCCAATCCTTTATTAAATCATAAGCGGCATTAAGCGAATTTTCATCATATAATAAGCCAGCCCAAAGGGCAGGAAGGGCACAAATTTCAGCCCAAGGGGCGCCGTCCGCCCCGCGCATTTCAATAAATTGCTTTAAGCGCACTTCTGGAAAAATAGTTGAAATATGGTCTTCAAAATCCTTTATTGTTGGCTTTTCGCCCCTAAGTTGCGGTAATTCTCCTTTTAAGAAATCTCTAAAACTTGCGCCTGCAACATTGATATATTTATCGCCCCGCATAACAAAATACATCGGCACATTAAGCGCATAATCAACATATTTTTCAAAACTCATTTCCCCTTCAAATACAAAGGGCAGCATTCCCGTGCGGCTCTTATCAGTATGTTGCCAAATATAGGAACGATAAGAAAGATAGCCATTGGGTTTACCCTCAAGAAAGGGAGAATTTGCGAATAAGGCCGTAACTATTGGTTGTAATGCAAGGCCTACTCTTAATTTTTTTGCCATATCCGCCTCAGAAGAAAAGTCCAAATTTACCTGCACCGTGCAAGTGCGCTTCATCATGGAAGAACCTAATTTGCCTACTTTACTCATATAGGGCTTCATAATTGCATATCGGCTTTTGGGCATAAGCGGAATTTCATCTAACTTCCAAGTGGGAGCAACCCCCATACCCAAAAATCCAATTCCCATCGGTTCGGCAATTTTTGATAATATTTTCAAATGTATGCTAGTCTCAGCGCAAGTTTGATGAACATTTTTAAGCGGAGCTCCAGAAAGTTCAATCTGCCCTCCCGGCTCAAGCGATATAGCGCCACCGGTCTTAGGACATTTAAGGCCAATAATTTTGCCTTTATCCAATATTGGCTCCCAACATTCAATTTCGCTTATTTTTTTTAATATAGCCTCTATCCCATTTTTCCCTTCATAGGGAACGGGAGAATTATCCTTTTTATAAAAGGCAAATTTTTCGTGTTCAGTGCCAATTCTCCATTCTTCCTTTGGTTTACATCCTCTGGCAAAAACTTCGATCAAGTCACTCTTTGATTCTATTATTTTAGGGGGGGTATTTGGGGGGGTATTTTCAGCCATAATCTGAGCCTATATTAGTTTCTGGGGCGATGATAGAAGTAATTTTTATAAATGCAATCTTTTTATCGTTAAATTACGATGGTTGCCTGGATTAGCGCCAGCGCTGCAACGGCTGCACTATCGGCGCGTAAAATATTCTTTCCCAAAGAAATGGCAATGGTAAAATTCTGCTCCAATATTATTTTTCTTTCTTTTTCACTAAATCCACCTTCTGGGCCAATAATTAGGCCAATTTTTTCTCCCCTTAATTGTTGTAATTTCTCAATTGGCGAATGGGGAGGCATATTTTCATCGGCAAAAATCAATTTCCGCCCCTTATGTTCCTTTTTCCAATTTTTTATTAAATCGCTAAGTTTAATTTGCTCTGCTAATTTGGGTAAATTTAATATTTCGCACTGCTGAGCGGCTACAATTATATTCGCCTTTATTTTATTTTCTTTAATAGTTTTAACTTGTGTATATTCGGTAATAACCGGCTGAATGGTGCTAACGCCCATTTCGGTTGCCTTTTGCACCAAATAATCAAGCCTTGCTGTCTTTAATGGGGCAAAGCCATACCAAATATCATCATCTTTTGGCTGCTTCTTTATTTGCTCAATTGGTAAAATGGAAGCAGATTTTTTATTATCGTCAATAATTTTTGCCAGCCATGCTCCATCAACTCCATTAAAAATTATAATTTCATCATTAATTTTTTTTCTAAGCACTTTAATTAAATGATTGCTCTGTTTGCGGTTAAGTTTAATAATCGCATTAGCCTTGATTGGTTCAGAAACAAAAATTCTGGTAAATAATTTATAAGTCCGTCTCATAAATTCGTCTCATAAGTTCATCTTTAATGGAGAATAAAATCCAGCCATCTTTATTTTGTTAATAATAGGGGGTAAAAATAAATATGCCAAATAAACAAACAATAATAGAAGATGCTAATAATAATAATTGGGTGGATAAATTCGCCCCAAAAATTATAAAACCATATTTGCGCTTAATGCGCCTTGATAGGCCTATTGGTTTTTGGCTCCTGTTTTGGCCATGTGTTTTTTCTCTCTTTTTAGCCCTAATAGCTAACCCAACATTTACTGACTGGAATTTGGTTATTTATTATTTATTTTTATTTCTTTTAGGCTCCATTATAATGCGCGGGGGGGGATGCACCCTAAATGATATTATTGATAGGGACATTGATAAGAAGGTTACAAGAACCCGCTTTCGCCCAATTCCCAGCGGGCAAATAAGCGTAAGAAATGCATCAATATTTCTTTTTATACAATTATTCTTTGGCTTAATAATCTTATTGCAATTTAATAATTTTACAATTTTACTTGGCGCCTCTTCACTTATTTTAGTTGTAATTTATCCCTTTATGAAACGAATAAGCTATTGGCCGCAATTATTTTTGGGATTGGCCTTTTCTTGGGGGGCATTAATTGGCTGGTCAGCAATATTTGCCTCAATATCTATTGCACCAATATTTCTTTATATTGGCGCTGTTTTATGGATTATCGGCTATGATACTATTTACGCCATGCAGGATATAGAAGATGATGCGCTAATTGGAGTAAAATCAACGGCATTACTTTTTGCAAAAAATACAAAAATATATATTGGACTATTTTATTTGGGGGCAATTATTTTCTGGCTTTTGGCGGGTCTATTTGCTGGTGCGGATCTGATTTATTTCTTCTTGATAATTGTGCCATTTACTTTGCTGATTTGGCAACTTATCGGCTTAGACAGTAAAGATAAACATAATATCCTAACTCGCTTTAAGGCCAATCACTATGTCGGACTGGCCTTAAGCTTTGCTCTTTTAATGGAAATAATATTTTAGAGAATATATTTATTTTCTCTTATGTAAAAATCTTGGACGACGCGAACTATTGCTGATAGCTTTTTTCCTCTCATTAGAATTGCCTAGCAATATACCGCCAACCTGCTGACTATAGGGAACTAAATTACCGTCACCCGTTCTGATATAAAGGGGAAGGCGTAGTTTTTTGCCCCAATTTTGCCATTCCGCGACAACATTATTATTTCCTAATTCTCTAAAAACCCTATAATTTAACTCTTCATCTTTATGCACAAGAGTAATTTCGCTGCTTAACTCCCCTTCCTCATTAATGATTGTAGAGACTGCAACACCATAATATTCGCTGACGGGCACTTTAATTTTTACTGCCACACCGCTTTTATCTAGTTTTTTGCGAATTGTTAGGGTTTTTTCTTCTGTTTCTCTTTGATTATCATTTGCGGGAGCATATCGCACTCCTGAGGCATGTGCTGCCCCAAACAAAATAATTTTCGGTGCTCCAACCACCTTCATTATGTTGTTCATAATTTTGCCTTCCTGTTAACTTACAGAGCTATTTTTACTTTGCTCTTTAATTCTTATATGGAGCCAATCTAATGAAATCTTATGAGAATGTGCTTAAAAAACGAGGTTAAAATTTTCTTGATTTATAAAAGGGTTAGCGGTTGGTTACCGACTATAAGAAGCTATTAACCGCAACTGCTTATAGTTGGTTAAATATGAGTTTATTTGTCTTTTAATCTTTGCCAGCTATTATAATAATCAACATATCAGCTTGCACAAATTTTATATCTAACCTAAAGATTTCGCCAATTTACAGGTTCTAGAATCAATGAGCGTAGCGTTAAAAATAAATTATCAGACCGAACTTGAACTATTGCGCTCTAGTGCAGTTGCAGCGGGAATTGTTGCGCTTGGCTATTTTAGGCGAGATATAAAGAACTGGACTAAGGAAAATAGTTCTCCCGTTACTGAAGCTGATTTTTTAGTTGATGAATTATTATGTAATAATCTACTAAGCGCGCGCCCTTCTTATGGCTGGTTAAGCGAAGAAAGTGGCACTAATGATGAAAGAATTAAAAAAGAATATTGTTTTATTGTGGATCCAATAGATGGCACGCGGGCCTTTTTGCGCGGTGATGATTGTTGGTCAATTTCATTAGCCATAGTTAAAAATGGTGAGCCTATTGCGGGGGTGATATATGCGCCGGCCAAAGACGAACTTTATGAAGCGGCAAAGGGATGTGGAGCATTTTTGAATGGGCAGCCACTTAAGAGAAAGAAGGCAAAAGAAAATTTTCCTATAATTCCAGCAGCCCCTGCAGTATATAGGCAGCTGGAAAAAGAAGGACTGAATTTTATAAAGGCCCCTTCTTATCCCTCATTAGCCTATCGGTTAGTGCAGGTTGCAACTAATCGTTTAGATGTCGCTATTGCCCGGCGCGGCTCTCACGATTGGGATATTGCCGCGGCCGATATAATTTTAAGAGAATGTAAAATTGAATTAATTGATGTTTGTTTGGGAAAACCAAAATATAATAAGGCTGAATTAAAGCATGGAGCCCTTGCAGCATTTGCCGATATGTCTATAAAAGAGACAATAATAAGGGCACTTAAAACTGTATATGGCTGTAAAAAAAGTGAAAAATCGGAGCAGATAAATAATGAGTGAGAAAAATAAAAAGCAATTATTACATTTGGTAATTGGAGGTGAATTATCCGATATTGATGGCGTTCAATTTTCAAATCTTGACGAAGTTGACATTGTTGGGGTCTATCCTAATTATCAAGCTGCTTATGATGTTTGGAAAAAAAAGGCGCAACAAACGGTTGATAATGCGCATATTCGCTATTTTGTAGTGCACTTACATAGGCTAATGGATCCCGAACATGATGAAAAATAGATCTTGGCAATTTTATGCAAATCAATATTATTAGACCTTCTCACTCATATTTATCCCTAAATAAAGAAAGTGAGTTGGTGCGTGAAGCTAGAAAGGCAATATTAAGAAGAAAACAAAATTTCTGGGATGAATTTGATGCGCATAGCCTAGTATATGATATATTTTGGCATGTAAATAATTCCCAAATTTTATTAATTTGCCCCCCTCCCCTTAATCTTGAACCATTTTGGCGAGAGGCCAAATTTATTGCCCATCCAACAAATAAAAAATTAAGCGCAAATTTTTATATACTTCGCTCAACAATGACTATTGCGCTTAATAATGCACCTCAAAATACAACAGAAATTGAAATAATTTTTAACAAAAATTCATATAGAGCGAAAGTGCAGGACAATTTAAGCGACAAATTTGCCAATTCCCGCCTATTATTCACAATGAGCAAAAATAATCCCCTTGAATGGATAAAAGAATGGGCGACATATCATCAGCTAATGCATAATGTTGACGCAATAATCTTTTTTGATAATGGTTCAACCATTTATAAAATTGAAGATATTGAAAAGACTTTGGCTAGCGTTAAGGGAATTAAAAATATAGCAATTATTTCATTCCCTCATAAATATGGCCCACATGATGGGGGGGTAATTATGTATCGTTTTTGGGCAAATTTCTTACAAATTTCCAGCTTTTCAATTCTTTTTCGCCGCTTTGCTAATAAAGCCTATGGCATATTAAATTGTGATATTGATGAATTAGTTGCACCCATAAAAGATTCTGATATTTTTGAGGTTGCAAAAAATAGCCCCGATGGGCTTTGCATGCTAAATGGGCGCTGGGTTGAAAGCACTTTAACACATCAAATTGGGCAAAAAATTCCGCTACACACCGATTTTCATTTTGTAAGAAGAGATTTTAGAGCTAAACTAAATGCTAATAAGTGGGCGCTAGATATGAATAGAGATTGGCTAAATGATTTAAGCATTCATCTAGGGGTGCATAGATTAAGAAACGTTCCCAAGAAAATTGCAAACAACGCACCTAGATGGAGATTTTGGCATTTTAAGGGGATTAACACAAATTGGAAAGAAAGTCGCAATTTTAATGGAAAAAGATCAAAATTAACGCTTTATGAACCGGACGAGTTGAAAATAATGTTCAAAAAATATGCAGAAAAAGCCAAAATTAATCTTCCATATGTTTCAAATAGGCAATCATAGCCGCTTCAGCATCAATATAAGCCTCTTGCCTATCAACATTCCAATATTTCAAATCATCAAGTAAAATGGTCTTCCCAGTTATTGCGCAACGCACAAATGTCCCAGCCTTTATGACTTTATAATCGGCGTCTAAATATTTCAATTTTGCCTCATTTTGTGAAAATACCGGTTGTAAAATATCCATTATCCTTCCAATAGCTAAAATAGGCTTGTTTGTTTATTATCACTTTTAGATGATTTTTTATTTTTTTCCTTTGCTTTGGCCGCCAATTTGGCACTTTTTGTTTTAGCAATAGCCAAAATATTTCCATCATAAAATTTAATATTAAGATTATCATTAATATTAATATTGGCCGCCCTTGCTATTATTTTACCTTTTTCATCAATAACTAAGCTAAAGCCCCGCTTTAATATAGAATTATAACTTAAACTTTGTAGCAGTTTAGCATATTTATCTAATTTATTCTTTTTTTCAACAATTAAGCGCTTAATTGACACCAAAGCCCTATCGCCCAGATATTTTATATTTTTTGCCCAATCTTTATTGCGCTGTCTTATGGCGCTCAATGATAGTTTTGGAGCTATTTTTGCCAACATTAAAGATTTTTGCGCCTTTGTTGCAATTAAACTATTTGATAATTTTTCATCCAGTAAATCTAATTTTTGCCGGGCAAATGATAATAAGTCAGATTTACGTGGCAAATGCGCGCTAATTGCTCTTAATTTATCACCCCTATTCATAATCAAACGCAATATTGCTCCTTTAAGGCGGGCAGATAAATCTTCAACTAAACCAAGCAATTCAGAACGAACCGGCACAGCAATTTCAGCGGCTCCCGTTGGGGTTGGCGCGCGTTTATCTGCGACATAATCAATTAAGGTAGTGTCTGTTTCGTGCCCAATGGCAGAAATAATCGGAATTTCGCTGGCAAATACCGCCCGCACTACCTCTTCTTCGTTAAATCCCCAAAGATCCTCAAGCGAACCTCCCCCGCGCGCAATAATTATAAGATCCGGTCGGGCAATTTTTCCATCGCTTTTAAGAGAATTAAAACCATAAATTGCATTGGTAACTTCTTTTGCGCAATTTTCACCCTGAACCCTAACAGGCCAAATAATTACATTTGTTGGGAATCTATCTTCTAACCTATGTAAAATATCGCGAATAACCGCACCAGTTGGAGAAGTAATAACACCTATTAATTTAGGTAAAAATGGAAGAGTTTTTTTATGCTCTGGTGAAAATAAACCCTCCTTAGCTAATTTTTTGCGCCTCTCTTCCAATAAGGCCATTAGGGCACCAACTCCTGCCGGCTCAACTAAATCAACAATTATTTGATATTTTGATTGACCAGCAAAAGTGGTTAAACGTCCGGTTATGATTACTTCTAGCCCTTCTTCTGGCTGAAATTTCCAACGCGAACTCACCCCACGCCAGGCAACGGCTGAAATTACAGCCTTTTCATCCTTAAGGTCAAAATAAATATGCCCCGAAGAGGGACGCGAAATACGCCCCACTTCACCACGCACCCGAATATAGGCAAATTCTTCTTCAAGCAGATTTTTTACAGCAGCCGAAATTTGCGAAACTGTAAATTCATGCGCATTTGTAGAATTTTCACTCATAAATATATAAGTGCCCGTTTACTAATTTTAGTCAAGATATATATTGGATTTACTTTCGCAACGCACATTTGCCGGCATATATATAATTATATATACATGAAATTATGCGCCCACCATGCCGATCAATTAGACCATCTACAAAATTATCTCACCCCAATCCGCCCCGAAAGTCCACAACAAAATAGCTGCCTGAAAAGATAATTTTCTAACTATTAGCTTGGCTTAGCCCTGGCGCGCCTTAAAGCGCTTATTTACCTTATTAATAATATAAGTGCGCCCACGACGGCGAACCAGCTTATTATTACGATGCCGACCCATTAGCGACTTTAAGGAATTACGAATTTTCATAATCTCGTTCCCATTTAGCGTTTCATCTAATTTCGCCGGAACATAAGACTAACTATATCTTATGTCAATCCATCTTTTAGCCTAGTTGAATCTAGTTGAGCCAATTTTCTGGCCATTCTGATGGGCAAGTATTCTCACTTAGACAAAGATTTACGACTCCTAGCACAATTTTTTGCAAAATAAATATTATTCTGGAGATGGCGATGCGTATTATCGACTTGTCAGCACTAAATATTTTAGTAGTTGATAGTAACCAATATATGCTTAAAATTATCCGCACAATGTTGCGTGGTTTTGGCATTGTTAATATTAGGGAAGCCAATGATGGAGCGGTAGCACTTGAAGAGCTGAACACCCATCTAATTGATATTGTCATTGTTGATTATATGCTTGAAACTCTAAATGGAGTTGAATTGGTTGAATTATTGCGTGGTGCCGAAGATAGTCCAAACCGCTATGTGCCGGTGATTATGCTCTCAGCCTATACAGAAAAATGGCGAATTGAGACGGCGCGCGATGCGGGCATAACGGAATTTTTGAAAAAACCACTTTGTGCTAGAGATTTATATTTACGTATAGTTGAAACAATTGAAAGGCCAAGAAAATTTATTAAGACCAATCGTTATTTTGGTCCAGATAGAAGAAGACATAATTCATCTTCCTATAATGGTGTTGAAAGGCGCAAAAGCGAAAAAGAAAATCTCACCGATATTGATAATACTGATATTAATAATGCCAAAGAACTTGCTGATGAATTATTTGGTTAGCCAATAAATAGTCCTTCGTGAAGAATTTTATTATACGGAAATCAGAAATCAGAAGGCAGAAGACGGAGACATATTAGTTTCAATTTGATGAGAGGGTGAAAAAATAGCACCAACTCTTTCATATTTTTGCTATTACATTCGCATTTATGCGTAGTTTTCCTGCAATTTTGATGGATATTTTTGCAATTTCCGTTTTCTAATTTCCCACTTCTGTCTTTTGACACTCGCCCTTGCTCTCGACATCTATCGTTTCCAATATTCAGTTTATATGTGATAGTGTTTCAAAGAACTTTCTTTTGCAGAGTAAAACTAGTATATAATTCCGGTAAATTGAGTTAGTTGAGGTTGTGGGAACGATTGTGGGATGTGGTT
>WFXU01000004.1 GCA_015490455.1 Hyphomicrobiales bacterium | reverse complement strand
GCCGGCTGGGGGGCGCCTATCTATGGTAAATTAAGCGCAGATCTTGCCTCTGCCATGATGAGCATAAATGCAGTTAAAGCGGTAGAAATTGGTGTGGGTCGTGAGGCGGCAATATTAAGCGGAGAGGAAAATGCCGACGAAATAAGAAGTAAGAATAATCTTCCTTATTTTACTTCAAATAATGCTGGTGGAATTTTAGGCGGCATATCAAATGGTGATGATATTGTGGTGCGTTTTACGGTTAAGCCAACATCTTCTATTCTTAGTCCGCGTAAAACAATAAATATAAAAAATGAAAATACAGAAATAACTACTAAGGGAAGGCACGATCCTTGCGTTGGTATTCGCGCTGTTCCAGTTGGCGAGGCAATGATGGCGCTGGTTTTAGCAGATCATTTTTTGCGTCACCGCGCCCAGTGTGGACGTCCGGGACCTACTGGCCTTAGTTCAGACGAATATTAAACATTTTATTCGTCTAATTTCTCAGTGCCAACGGCTTTGCCATTTTTTGCCAAAGATATTTTTTCAATTTTTATTTCAGCAATTTTGAGCAAATTTTCACAATGATTTTTCAGTGCTTCTCCGCGTTCATAAATTTCTATTGATTCCTGTAAAGGAGCCTGCCCGCTTTCTAATTTGGCAACAATAGTTTCCAATTCGGCTAGCGCCTGCTCAAAACTCATATTTTTTATTTTTTCACTCATATTAAATTTCCTAAATATATTTTCTAATCAAATTTGGCGCTAACCCCTCTATTTAACATATTAACATGCGCAAACACACCATCAGCTAACCCGGCAAGATTATATCCCCCCTCAAGCATAGAAACAATGCGATTATTACAAAATTTAGCGGCTATATCCATCAATTTTCCACTTAACCAGGCAAAATCATTTGCCCGCCAATTAAGATTTGCTAAAAAATCGCGATATTCAGCATCAAAGCCGGCAGAAATTAAAATAATATCCGGTGAAAAATCGCGCAATTTGGGAAAAATAATATTTTCATATGCCATTCGCATTTCTTTACCACAACTATTGGCTCTGAGCGGACAATTAACAATATTACCTACCCCCACCTCATCCCTTGTTCCGGTAAAAGGAAATATATTTTCCTGATGGCTGGAAGCATAGAAAATATTTTTGTCATTAAAAAAAATATTTTGCGTTCCATTGCCGTGATGAACGTCAAAATCTATAATGGCAACCCTTTCAAGCCCATATTTTTTAATCGCCAGGCGGGCAATAATAGCAATATTATTAACCAGACAAAAACCCATTGGCCTGTTTTTTTCCGCATGGTGACCGGGCGGTCTTACCGCGCAAAAAACATTGTCAATTTTTTCGTTTATCACCGCCTCTAGCGCTTGTTCACCAGCGCCAATGCTTGCTGCTATGGCACTAAATGAATTTGCACAAATATAGGTATCTTCATCAATTTTACCTATACCTTCGGCCGGGCGGTTTTTACGTAAAATTTGTAAATAATTTTCACTATGGGCAAGCGATATTATTTGCAAATCAGCTTCTTTTGCCTTTTTTCGCAATAAATTATCAAAACAGGGATTAAAAAGCGCCTTTTCAATAGCTAATAATCGCTCTGCCCGTTCAGGATGCCCATTTGGCACCAAATGATTAAGTCCTTGCGGTTGGGATATAAATAAACTTGTCATAGAGAAAACTTAAATTTACAAACATATCTTTTCTTGACGCGATAAATAAGAATTGTCAAATAGGGCTAATGAATAAATCAGAATTAAATAATATAAATATTGAAAAAGCGGCTAATATTATATTAGCGGGTGGGCTGGTGGCTTTTCCCACTGAAACTGTTTATGGGCTGGGGGCTGATGCGACAAATGATGAAGCAGTATTAGAAATTTATAAAAAAAAACGGCGCCCCCGCTTTAATCCGTTAATTGTGCATTGCGCCAATATTGAAATGGTAAAATCTTTGACCCAATTTTCTTCGCTTGCTGAGGAATTAGCACAATTCTGGCCAGGACCGCTAACATTGGTGCTGCCCAAAAAAGAAAATATAAATCTATCTAATATTGTCAGTGCGGGGCTTAAAACTATTGCTGTCCGTATTCCAAATCATATTATAGCCCGTTCCCTTATTGATAAAGTCAATAGGCCGCTTGCTGCCCCTTCGGCAAATATTTCAGGCAAACTTTCTCCAACCAGCAAAAAACAGGTAGAAAAATATTTTAATAGCGATATTTTAGTGCTTGATGGGGGAGAATGTGAAGCGGGATTAGAATCCACCATTATAGCCAGCGAAGAAAATAAACTTATTTTGCTTAGATCCGGCTCTTTAACTAAAGAAATAATAGAAGAAAAAATAGGAAGAAAAATAATAGAGCCAGAAGTAAAAAGCAAAATAAGAGCTCCTGGCATGCTAAAAAGTCACTATGCGCCAAATGCTAAATTACGTCTTAATATTACTGAACCAAGAGAGAATGAGGCTTATTTGGCATTTGGCAAAGAGCCAAAATTTTCTGGTCCAATGCTTAATCTTTCTAAAAATAGTGATTTAACAGAAGCGGCAAAAAATCTTTTTTCTTATTTAGATAGGTTAGATGAGACAGAAAAAGAGATAATTGCCGTTGCCCCAATTCCCAATAAGGGATTGGGGGTAGCGATAAATGATAGGTTAAAACGCGCTTCTATTAGTGGTTAGAATCTTTACCGACTGGTCTGGGTCATTCATTTGATGGAAACAAAACAGTCCTCACCAACAAGGCGTGGTGCGCGGCGCGATCTGGTTGACTCGGGCAAGCGCCGGAATTTAAGCTATATGGGCTGATTTTCCTCACCCAAGAAGGGGGCAACTTTTCGTGCTTCGCTGGTTTCGTTACATTCCGCTTGTGGCCAGTTAGGCAACGGCGCGAAATGTGCCTTTTCAGCAAACACGAAAAAACATTTCAAACATTCGATCTAAACAGTCCTCCGTGAAGAATTTTAGTATTCGGAAATCAGAAGTCGGAGGGCAGAGGGAGGGCAGGAAAATATCTGTCCTGTCCTGCTATATGTTGACAGTTATTTTCTTGATGGATTATGCTTATCAATAATGATAGCGGGGGAGTGTCCACGTGCATAATTTACAGAAACTTGCCTCATTATAATAGCGCTATCTTTAGCGATTAATGCAAGATAAGAGGCTTTATTTTTTGCTAAAATTACTCCGATAGCTTTTTCAGGATCATTTATATCTGAATTAACAAAAATTAACTGCCCAATTGCAAAAATCTCACCTTCCAGCGATTTTATCTCGCAAATAATCTGTTTCTTGGCAAAACGGTCAATAAGATAGTTTGGAACCAGCTCTAATTTTTTTTCTTTTTTTTGTTCCTTCTTCTTCTGTTTTATAAATTTTATTCTTTTTTCAGAATTTACTAATGCGCGCTCTTTAATTAATTGCGTAAATAAATCCTGCCCGATAAATGAGATTAAAAATAAAGAAAAAATATCCCCAACTGATAAAGCTCTTAAATTTAATAAATCTATTTCGGAATTAAATTTATTTTTTGCCAAATTGGTAAAAATGGATTTTTTCTCTTTAGCCCTTATTAAGGCGAGCGAATTTGTAAAGTCCAAATATTTTCCTGCACCATTAATCGGGCGATAGTCAGAAATAGCAACCCCACCCATTGGGCTTTCAAAAATAGGGTCTATTTCCTGTTCAATTATTTTATTCTTTTTTTTGCCAAATAAATAATTTACCGCTTCAATTCCGCTTTGCATAGTGCTTAAATGGCTCTTATAGCCGGCATTAGAGCCCGCCAGAGCAATATTTTTTACTCTTTTTTTTGCCGGTAATATTTCTATATTTGTTTCTTTTGCTGCTAAATAAATCTCCCCCCCAACACTTCTCCATAACTCTAAATTTGGCAAAAAGCCAAAAGAAATAATTATATTATCAGTTTCATATTGCTCAAATTTATCTTTCTTTCCTGCAAATTCTTCAAAGGAGAAATTGGATAAAATTTTGAGCCTATTATTTTTTGTTTTGCTTATTTCCCTTATTTCAACACCAGTTGCAAATTTAATTCCACATGATTTACTAAATTCAATAAAACGAGAATGCGGCTCAATCCTATTATCAATAATTTTATCAATTTTTGCCCCTTCATTTTCAGCCAGCAAAGCCAATCTATAGGCAAAATTATTATTGCAAAAAATCATTATTTTTTCCGCCGGAAAGAGGCCATATTGATAAAATAATCTAAATGCAGAATTTAAGCCAATAATATTTGGCAATCTATTACCATGAAAAAGGGCTATTTTATCCCTACAGCCGGTGGCAATTATTATTTTTTGCGCTTTTATAACAAAAAATTCTTCATCTAACTCATCATTTTTCTTCTTTATTTGCTGAACCAGGGCAGAATTATTATTTATATCCAGAACTGTGCAATTATTTCTAATATCAATATTTTTTTGTTTTTTTATTTTTTCTATCAGATTCTCAATTAATTGTTCGGGTTTTCCTTCCTGCGCGCTGGCGCCAAATAGAACAGCGTCCCCCCCATAAATCTCCCTTTGCTCTAATAATAATATTTTTTTACAAAATTTACCGGCATAATTTGCCGCACTTAAACCAGCAAGACCGGCTCCGATTATTAAAAGTTCAACTTCTAAAATCTGTTTTTTATTATTTGCAAAATTTCTTCCAATGGAAAAATCATAATTAAATAAATCTATATTTAGTGATTTTTCCTCCCCTTTAGTTAGTTTTTTGATAAATTTAGAAGATAAAGTTTGCCCTTTCATTCCCTTAATAAAATATTTAGCGCCATTTATGGCTGGCATTTTCTCTATTGTTGTAATTATTTTTTTCTCGCCATTTTTTCCTAGATAAGTAACCGGCAAAGCCAAATATTCATCAAGCACTATGGGAAAATCAAAATATTTTCCTGCCTGTTCAATATTTGCGGCCAATAGGGCAGAAAGAACACTATCCCCCTTAAGCGCCTTTATTTTCAAACCATTTAGATAAAATTCAATAGGTTTGTTTCTATCTATTAAGCGCGCACAAAATTTACCATTAGTTTTTATCCGCCTCATACTCATTTCCCTTTTAATTTCCCTTTTCTTAAGGCAGTATAATCGGCAATATTAGAGCGTATTTTCTTGTCCTTTCTTGGTTGACGTGCAGTAAAATATTCATATTCAAATTCAGTTGCTTTGGATAAAATCATTCTAGCAATTGCCGGAACAAGAAAAATGCCGATTTTTCCAAAACCGGCCAGAAAGGAAATTTTCTTCTCCTTAACAGAGCCAAAAATTCCAGCTCCATCTCTACTAATTATATTTTCAAATTGTGCTTTGCCGGTAATATTTATATCTAATTTTTCTCTCTCTTCAAAATAATCAGCAATAAAATTTCCCTCTCCCCCCTCTTCATGATGGATAATATTAACTATCCCGCTTGGCTCCCGATAAAAAATAGAGCCATTATCAACGTCAAATATGGTTGTATGGATAATTTTCTCCATTGTTCCAACCATTAGCGAACTAGTTGGAATTTTTTTGAAATTTAATAATCTTTCTTTGGCGGGCATAAAATTTAAGATAGCCTCATCATCAACAAATATAAGCCGTTTGGCTATTATATTCTTATTTTCCGAAATAAATTTTATTCCTGCACTAAAATTAGTTTTTATTTTAGTATTTTGTGAAGGCAAAATTTTTACATTATTCTTTGCCAGCCACTCTTTAATTCCCATAGAAAAAATACGCTGATTTAACATTAAAATATCGCGCATTAATATTATTTGCTCAATATTTTGCTTAATTGGCTGCCCTTCCAAGATAAATCCATAATATTGGGCAATATTGCGCATATGATTTAGCGCTAGTGCTCCTCTTTTTTCTCTGGCAATAAATAGGGGATTAATTAACTCTAAAGGGTGTGAGGAAGATGAATTAGGAGATAGAGGAAAATCTTTTAATAATTGTTGAAGCTGTGGAATATTTTCCCCCAATATGCGCCAGCTTTGCGGCCTGGTAATTAAATCAGCCGAACAGTCAAATTGGCGAATGGGCAATAGGGGACTGGCTAAATTTGCAAAAATTATAGTTTCTCGCTTGTGAATTTTAGATAGTGAACAGGCAAGCATAATAGCCAAAGGGCTTGAGCCAAAAATTGCAAATTCACAATTTATATTTTCTTTCACAAAATCACTCACTTTTTAGTGTTTGTCATTAACTTTTCATTTTTCTTGCTTTATAGAAGAGAAAGATAATAAATAACAAGATAAGCTCGGGCTAAACTTATGACCTTTTGGATTATTTCCTCCTTAATTACTATTTTTTGTATAGCTAGTTTTTTTATTTTAACAAGGAAATCTGCTGCTAAATCAGATAATAACAAAACAGAAAAAGACAAAAATGCGCGCGAAGATTCTCTGACAAAACAATATTTTAAGAAAAGTTTAGCCGAAATTGAGCGCGATATGGAAGCAGGAATTATAAGCGAAGAGGAAGCTATTGCGGCTAAGGGTGAAATAGCGCGCGAAATATTGCGCTTAGAAAAAGAAAATGCTGTCAAAAATAGTTGGGTTGATAGCGAGAATGGGAAAATAAAATTATTATATATTCCAAATTTGACCTTTATTTCTTCTTTGCTTCTTATTCCTATTATTGCTTTTATGCTCTATAATATTCTTGGCAGCCCCAATTTGCCATCCATGCCATTGGCGCTACGCACAAACCCGGCCGAACAAAATATTGGTGCAGAAATTGATATAGAGGAGGCCGTTAAACGAGTTGAGGAACAATTAGCCAGAACGCCTGATGATGCGCGTGGCTGGTCAATTATTGCTCCAGTCTATATGCGTTTACAGCGTTATGATGATGCGGTTAATGCACTAAGAAAATTACAAACCCTATTACCGCCCAATGCCGATATTGAAACCGATCTGGCTGAGGCTCTGGTTATGGCAAATAATGGTGAGGTCACTAAAGAAGCCATAGATTTGTTAAAAAGTGCCGCCAAAAGAGATCCTAAACATATCCGCTCAAGAGTTTATCTTGCCAGCGAAGCTATGCGAAATGGTGATTATAAAGAGGCCATTCAAATTTGGCAATCTCTAAAACAGCTTGCTTCAGGTTCAGAAGAATGGCTTGCTTTGGTTGAAGAAGGTTTGCAAGAGGCTCAGGCAAATCTGGCAGAACAGGCAGGAAATAATCAGCAAGAAGGAATGGGGAGAAACGAAAATTCTATAAATGAAAAACAGGAAGAACAAACGCCACCACAAAATGGGACTGATTCACAAGCTGAATTAATTCAGCAAATGGTGGCAAGGCTTGAAAATCGTCTTAATGAAGAGGGTGGTTCAATTGAAGAATGGACACAATTAGTGCGATCATTTTTGGTTTTGGGAGAAAAGGAAAAGGCTCAACAAGCATATAATAAAGCCAAACTTGCTTATCCCAAAGAAGAAGAACGTTTAGAAGTTGATGCTCTAGCAAAACAGGCTGGCTTAGAGTAATTTAATGGAGTTAGATAAATTATATTGGAATGGATATGACCCGAAAACAAAAAAAATTAACATTAATTGCTGGTTTGGGACTGGTATTGGCGCTCGCTGCAACGTTAATATTTACCGCTCTGAGCGATAAAATCACCTTTTTTTATTCCCCTTCTGAACTGGTTGAAGAGCCAATTGGCGTTAATCAGCCTTTCCGCATTGGCGGTTTGGTAAAAGAGGGAAGCTGGATAAGGGAAGGCAAAAAAAATATATTTATTATTACCGATAATGCCGAAGATATAACGGTAATTTATGAGGAAATATTGCCAGATTTATTCCGTGAGGGACAAGGTGTTGTTGCTGAAGGTTCGCTTAACGAGAATAATGAATTTATTGCAACCAATGTGTTAGCAAAACATGATGAAAACTATATGCCAAAAGAAGTTGTTGAAACCCTAAAAGAGCGCGGTGAGTGGAAACGCACAGAAGATGGAGAGAATAATTAATGTTAATTGAACTTGGTCATTATGCGCTAATTTTAACCTTTAGCATCGCACTAATTCAATCCGTCTTAGGGCTGATTTACTGGCGAAAAGATAATCGCATTGCCGAATTTGTGCGCCTAGCGGCAATTTGGCAATTTTTCCTAACGTTATTTTCTTTCCTGGCTCTGATCTATGCATTTGTGGTTTCGGATTTCTCCCTTAGCCTGGCTTATCAACATTCATATTCGCTGCAACCGCTAATTTATAAAATTACCGGCACTTGGGGCAATCATGAGGGCTCTATTTTGCTATGGATATTAACATTGACTTTATTTAACGCCGCAGTTGCCATATTTGGCAAAAATTTACCAACCCAATTACGCACTTTGGTTTTGAGCATGCAAGGGGTGATGGTGGTCGCTTTTGCTGGTTTCTCAATATTTACCTCAAATCCTTTTGCTAGGCTAAGTCCCGCTCCCTTTGAAGGAACAGACCTAAATCCTATTTTGCAAGATATTGGCTTAGCTTTGCACCCTCCTCTGCTTTATCTTGGTTATGTTGGCTTTTCGGTCTGTTTTTCTTTTGCGATCGCAGCACTAATTTCAGGCAAAATTGATGCAGTATGGGCTCGCTGGGTTCGCCCCTGGACTATAATTTCCTGGATTTTTCTAACTCTTGGCAATGTTATGGGCTCTTACTGGGCTTATTATGAACTTGGCTGGGGCGGATGGTGGTTTTGGGATCCGGTAGAGAATTCTTCCTTTATGCCCTGGCTGGTAGGAACAGCCCTACTCCATTCGGCTATTGTGATGGAAAAAAGAAATGCGCTGAAAATTTGGACAATTTTTTTAGCAATTATGACCTTCTCATTAAGTCTTTTAGGGGCATTTTTAGTGCGCTCAGGCATATTAACTTCGGTGCACGCTTTTGCCTCTGATCCAACTCGTGGTCTGGTTTTATTAGCTCTATTGGGTTTTTTCATTGGGGTCGCTTTTACTTTATTCGCTTTGCGCGCACCTTCCTTACGGGCGGGCGGATTATTTGCGCCAATAAGCCGCGAAGGATCGCTAGTTTTGAATAATTTATTTTTAGCAACCGCAACCGCTGCCGTTTTAGTTGGCACTCTATATCCTCTATTTTTGGATGCGTTAACAGGAGAGAGAATTTCAGTTGGGGCGCCCTTTTTTGATCTGACATTTAGTATATTAATGGTTCCACTATTAATTATTTTACCTTTTGGCGCCTTTCTTAGCTGGAAAAGAGCAGATTTAATAGCGGTGACACAAAGATTAATGGGAGCAGCAATGCTCGCTCTATTAATAACAATAATTATATTTATGCTTACTGGTAGGCGAATATCTTTGGCTCCTTTAGGCATATATTTAGGCTTTTGGGTTTCTTTTGGAGCTATTGCCGATCTTATTTTCCGTAGTAAATTTGGCAAAATCCCCTTTCGTGAAAGCATAAAGAGATTATTTCGTTTACCTAAACATATTTGGTCAACCGCTCTCGCCCATCTTGGAGTTGGATTAACAGTAATTGGTGTTGTTACGGTCAGTGCTTGGGAGAGTGAAAATATTACTACTATGCAAGTTGGTCAAAATGCCGAACTTGCAGGATATAATATAAAATTTACTGTTGCTGAAGAACGTAAAGGGCCAAATTATATAACGGAACATTTTGAATTTGATGTAACGGGAAAAAATGGCAAAACCAAAAAAGCAGTCTCAGAAAAACGCGTTTATGTAGCTTCTAGCATGCCAACGACAGAAGCAGCAATTTTAACCTATGGCCTATCGCAGCTTTATATTACGGTCGGAGATCTTGATGTAGATGGCGCGCGAGTGGTCAGAATTTGGTTTAAGCCCTATATTTTGCTAATCTGGTTTGGTCCCTTATTAATGGCCGGCGCTGGGTTTCTTTCGCTTTCCGATAGGAAGGCAAGGATTGGTATCCCAAAACTAGCTAAAAATAGGCTTAGTAGAAATAAAAAAGTCAAAGCCAGTTAGAGGAAATAAAATGAATATTAGGCGAGTTTTACTTTATTTATTGCTAATATTTACCCTTGCCGCACCAAATACTATTTATGCGGTTTTGCCAAGCGAGATGCTTGATGATCCTGTCTTAGAGGAAAGAGCGCGTGAAATATCAAAAAATCTACGCTGTTTAGTGTGTCAAAATCAAAATATTGATGAAAGCGACGCGCCTTTAGCCGCAGATTTACGCATATTAGTGCGCGAAAGATTGGTAGCGGGTGATAGTAATGAAGAAGTATTGGACTATATTGTAGCACGTTATGGCGAATTTGTTTTGCTTAACCCGCGCATTGGCCTACATACAATATTATTGTGGATTTCCATGCCGCTCTTTTTTATTAGTGGGGCAGTATTTTTATTTTTCCTTGCAAAAAAACAAAAAAAACTTAAGGCGAGCAATGAAATAATACTAACTGAAGAAGAGCAGGCCATATTAGAAAGGCTTAAAAAAGACTCCGATTAATATATGGCTTTTGATATTTCTTCTTTATTGCCTAATGATCTGCCGGCATATGCTGCGCTGATTTTGGTTATTATAAGCGCTTTTACTTCCGCCCTAACTGCCGCCTTTGGGCTTGGTGGTGGGGCTATGTTAATTGCTATTATGACCCTATTTATGCCTGCGGCCATAGTTGTGCCGGTGCATGGCGCAGTCCAATTGGGCTCAAATGGTGGACGGGCTATTTTACAGCGTAAATATATTCAATGGCAATTTGCATTATGGTTTATTACTGGTTCGGCGATTGGGGCGCTATTTGGTGGTAGTATAGCTGCGAAATTACCCGATAATATTTTCAAATTATTTATAGGCTTATTTTTGCTTTATGTAATTTGGCTTCCTAAACCAAATATTGGGGTAAGGGGAGGTATAACGACCATTTTTGCTGGTATTTTTACCGCCTTTATGGGCATGATAACTGGCATTAGCGGACCTTTAGTTATTAGTTTTTTGCGTAATCTTAAAGAAAGGCGACAAATTATTGCAACTCATGCAATGTTAATGAGCGCACAAAATATTTTTAAGATAATTATGTTCATCCTATTTGGTTTTGTTTTTAGTGATTATTTTTTTCTTATTCTAACAATGGTTCTAGCAGGCTTTATTGGCACATATTTTGGCACTATTATGCTAGATAAAATGTCAGAAAAATTTTTTAGAATTGCAATTAGATGGATAATTACCATTATTGCGTTTAATTTATTATATCGCTCTATTTTATTTTGATTATTTATAAAATTATGTTCTATCTTGTATAATTGGGTTAGCTTCTGCTATTCTGCGGGGAGGGAGGGTCAGCAAAATTGCAGTGATAATAAATATATTTGCGATTTTAACAAATCCTCAATCAGTATGATAAGTGGAAATTAAGCGAAAATATAATGAATAAAACTATCAAACAAGCCACTTATGAAAAATGGGCAAAATTAGCCAAAAAAGAATTAGGCGATAAAGCGCTTAGCGAATTGCATAAAAATTATGGCGGACTAAATATTAAGCCGATTTATTTTGCTGAAGATTTACCTAAAAATATCATATCTGACATGCCCTCAATCCCGCCCTTTACTCGCGGTATCAGGGCAAGCATGTATGCAAATAGAAAATGGACTATTCGCCAATATGCCGGTTTTTCAACAGCAAAGGAGAGTAATAAATTTTATAAATCTTGCCTAGAAGCCGGGCAAAAGGGGCTTTCAGTCGCTTTTGATTTAGCAACTCATCGCGGCTATGACAGCGATCATGAGCGGGTTAAGGCAGATGTAGGTAAGGCTGGCGTTGCTATTGATAGTGTTGAAGATATGAAAGAGCTCTTTAAGGGGATAGATTTAAGCAAAATATCTGTTTCAATGACTATGAATGGAGCAGTTATACCCACATTGGCAATGTTTATTGTTGCCGCCAATGAGCAGGGAATAGCAACTGAAAATTTAGCGGGGACAATTCAAAATGATATTTTAAAAGAATTTATGGTTCGCAACACTTATATTTACCCCCCCCAACCATCAATGCGAATTGTTGGCGATATTATTGCCTATATGGCTGAGAAAATGCCAAAATTTAATTCAATTTCTATTTCCGGCTATCATATGCATGAGGCAGGTGCGAGCGCCATACAGGAACTTGCCTTTACGCTTGCTAATGGGATTGAATATGTAAGAGTGGCACAAAATAGAAATTTGGATATTGATAATTTTGCCCCGCGCCTTTCATTCTTTTTTGCTATTGGAATGAATTTTTTTATTGAGATTGCCAAATTACGCGCAGCACGTAAATTATGGGCGGATATTATGGAGGATCTAGGGGCATTAAACCCAAAAGCAAAAATGTTACGCACTCATTGCCAAACTTCTGGAGTTTCCTTAAGTGAACAGGATCCATATAATAATATTGTGCGCACCGCTTTTGAAGCGCTTTCGGCAGTATTGGGGGGGACACAAAGCTTACATACAAATAGTTTTGATGAGGCGATAGCTTTACCAAGCGATTTTTCAGCACGTATTGCCCGTAATACTCAGCTTATTTTGCAGCATGAAACAGGGGTTAGCGATGTGGTTGATCCTTTGGCCGGCTCTTACTTTATTGAAAATCTCACCGAACAATTAGTCAGTAAGGCGGGTGCATTAATTAAAGAAATAGAAGAAAATGGCGGTATGATTAAGGCGGTGAGTGATGGGTCAATAAAACAACAAATTGAAATAGAGGCGGCTCTACGCCAAACTAGGATAGATAGGGGAGAAGATATAATTGTTGGCGTTAATCGCTATTTATTAGAGGAGGAAGAAGAAGAAAAATTAGAAATTCGTAAAATTGATAATGAAAAAGTAAGAAAAGAGCAAATTGCTAAACTTAAACAGATAAAGGCCAGCCGTAATCAGGCAAAAGTTGATGAAACATTAGCAGCGCTAAAAGAATGTGCGGCAATGAATGAGGGCAATTTATTAAGTGCAGCGCTAGAGGCGGCAAAGGCGCGTGCAACATTAGGGGAAATCTCCTTTGCTATGGAAGAAATATTTACCCGTTTTGAGATGAAAAATAAAATTATTTCCGGCATATTTGCCAGACAATATAAAAATGATGGGCAATATTTATCCCTTACAAAAAGAATTAAACAATTTCAAAAAAATATGGGGCAGAAGCCAGCAATATTTATTGCCAAAATGGGGCAAGATGGGCACGATAGAGGGGCAAAAATAATTGCCAGCGCCTTTGTTGATCTGGGCTTTACAGTGCATTTTGGTGCGCTGTTTGAGACAGCAAAAGAGGTGGCCGAACATGTTAAACAAATGCGGGTTGATTGTGTTGGGGTTTCATCTCTTAGTGCGGGGCATAGAACATTAGTTCCGGAATTAATTAGACAGATGAAAAAACTCAATATGCAAAATATACCGGTTATTGTAGGTGGGGTAATTCCACAAGATGATTATGAATTTTTATATAGGGCTGGAGTTAGTGAAATTTTTGGACCCGGAACAAATATATTAGAAGCAGCCTTTAGGGTAATGGATAATATTGAAGGCAAGCTAAAAAATAGATAATTCATATTTATTCCATTCCAAATCTCCTCATATTGTAGTTATAGCCATTTAATAAAGCCCCTTATAATCCGTCAGCCGTGAAGATTTATCGCTCAGAAGTCTGAAATCAGAAGGCAGAAGTATAATTTGTGAGAAAAAGGATAGGTGGGCGGTTACTAACATTGGTTGCAACAAAAGCTTCGGCTTTGCTCAGCGTGGCACATTGTTTAACCCTACAATCAACTCAATAATCCACGCCCTACAATCAGCCCTACAAAATTATTCTCAAAACTACCCTACAATTTACCCATGCCCTAGCTATTCACCCCCTAAAAACCACACCCTACAACTTCAAATTACACAACTTCTCAGAATAAAATACTACTTCTACTTTGCAAAAGAAAGAACTTTGCTTTATGATGATTGGAATGGATAACAGGTAATTAAATGCAAGGATAAGAGTAAGATAAGGCGCTCTAAATAACAAAGGAAAGCCAAAATGATTTGCGCCATAGTTTAGTTTGCCTGTCCTAAAG
>WFXU01000003.1 GCA_015490455.1 Hyphomicrobiales bacterium | reverse complement strand
GGAATAGAGCCTGATTTTGCGCTAGTTAAATTCAAAAAATTAGCCGGTGGTGGCTATTTTAAGATAATTAACAGGGCGGTGCCCGAAGCGCTTAGAACTCTTGGTTATTCAGAAAGCGAGATTGGTGAAATTGAATCTTATGCGGTAGGGCACGGCAATCTTAACCAAGCCCCAGCAATAAATAGCGCTAGCCTTAAGGCTAAAGGTTTTACCGATGAAATTATAGCAACTATAAATGCCGCACTAAAAAATGCTTTTGATATTAAATTTGTGTTTAATAAATTCACTATTGGCGAAGAATTTTGTAAAAATATTCTTGGATTTAGCCAGGAGCAATTGGATGATATTAATTTTGAAATTCTACCTGCTCTTGGTTTTAGCAAAGAAGAGATTGAAAAGGCTAATATTCATATTTGTGGCGCTATGACGCTTGAGGGCGCACCGCACCTAAAGGACGAGCATTTGCCGGTTTTTGATTGTGCAACGCCTTGCGGCAAAATCGGCAAACGTTTTCTTTCGGTTGAGAGCCACATAAAAATGATGGCAGCAGCGCAGCCCTTTATTTCCGGAGCTATTTCCAAGACTATTAATATGCCCAATGATGCCAGTGTTGAAGATTGTAAAGAGAGCTATATGCTCAGTTGGAAATTAGCTCTTAAAGCCAATGCGCTTTATCGTGATGGTTCAAAACTCTCTCAACCTCTTAATGCTTCCTTAATTGAAGATGAGGAAATGGAAGAAGGACAGGTTGAAGATTTAATTGCCAGCCCTTCTAGTGCGCGCGCCAATATTGTTACAGAAAAAATTGTTGAAAGAGTTGTTGAAAGGGTGCGTGAGCGGGAAAAATTACCCGATAGGCGCAAAGGCTATACGCAAAAGGCGGTTGTTGGCGGTCATAAAGTATATTTACGCACCGGCGAATATGATGATGGCAAAATTGGTGAAATTTTTATTGATATGCATAAGGAAGGCGCTGCTTTTAGAGCAATGATGAATAATTTTGCTATCGCTATTTCGCTTGGCTTACAATATGGCGTTCCTTTAGAGGAATATGTTGAGGCATTTACCTTTACCCGCTTCGAACCAGCTGGCGTGGTGTTAGGTAATGATTCGATTAAAAATGCTACTTCAATTTTAGATTATATATTCCGTGAATTAGCTATTTCTTATCTTGATAGGACTGATTTGGCGCATATTCCACCCGATAAGATGGGCGCTACCTCCCTTTCTGATGGTATTAATGAGGATAAATTAGCGCGCGATGCCTCTAATGCTCCCTCTCCTGTGCCTGCGGAAAAATTTGTCTCTAAAGGACTAACAAGAGGCGGAGTAAAGGATAAGAGCCTTATTCTTGTTTCTAAAAATAAGAAAAAAAATAATGAAAATCCGGTTAAAGCAATGCAGGCTTCAACCGCTAGCGCTCTTAAATCTGGCACATCATTAAAGGCTGATTCTGATGATGAAGTTGGAACATTGGTAATTAGCGAAAAGGATAAAATATCTGATGATGAGAATAAGTCTATTACTGAAACAGATCGTTTAAGGGCTGAGGCGCAAATGAAGGGCTATGTCGGCGAAGCCTGTAATGAATGCCAAAACTTCACTCTGGTGCGTAATGGCACTTGCCTAAAATGCGATACATGTGGCTCAACTACTGGGTGTAGCTAGGGGTGGGACAAATTCCCCCTCAGAACCATTGCGGGCTTGCACACTAGTGTGTTGACCCGCAATCCAGTGATATTTGCTACAAATACCTAAACCAAAGATTTTCTGGATTTCGTGTCAAACATGGAATTGTTTGCTTAATTATGCTATAAAGCATACCGGTTGCAGATCAGTGGCAGGCAGGCTAGCGGACGGAATTTGGGTTTCACGCCTGCCGTTATCATGTTTACTACCCACCTTTCGCATTCGCATGAAGAATTGAAAGGGTATTGTGAATAGTTTATGCCCGATCACACATGAACACATGACAATTTAGAAAATGGCAAAGTTCAACCTATTATGGAGTCTAATCCCCAATCGCAACATTATTCTTTTATTTCCTTTAGCCAGTTTATCATCTTCTCAATTTCTTTCTCTGACAGAGCGTCAGAATATTCTTCAAAAGAAATCAAAATTCCTTCGGCTAAGGAATTTTTTAGCGCTTTTTTTTGTTGTTTTGCAAGATTATTTATATTCGCATCTGCAAAGCTGATAGCATAAATCGCATCTTCTAATTGAGGTGCATCATAGATAAGCTTATGCTCCTGATATAATTTCTTAATATGTCTTGCCCATTCTGCTAATTCTTTCCGTGAAATTTTACCTTTCAGAAAATTTTCTAGCTTTTGCAAAATATCATCCTTCGTAACTTTTTTAGCATTTTTTATTTCTTTTTTCCAATCAACATAAAAAACTTTTTCCTCCTTTTTTCTCATCCAAAAGAAAAATAACTTCTGCAAAAACACAATAGGTCTTACCCATCTTACTAATCTAAATTCTTTTGTTTTTCTGCTCCAAAATCCGGATGCAATTCTCTTTTTCCCCCAACTTATTTCAATCATTTTTGTAGGAAAGTCTAAAGAGTCTTTTATATCCCTTATGGCTTCATCTATTTCAGAATAGTCCCATTTTACTTCATTATTGTCTTTTTTGCTGAAATGAGAGAAATCGTCACCAATGTAATAATGAGAATGTGTCAGAGCGAACCAACTAATATAAATTTCATTTGCAATGAAAATCTCAATACCGTTTGCAGGCAAAAGCGGTAGATCTTCTTCATGCTGCAAATAGATTCTTGTTTGCCCCTCTTCGTCCACTTCAATAAACGATTTTACAATATCAAGATTTTTATATTCAGAAAAATCAATCTCCTCCCTCAATTTTTCTATAAATTCCTTTGCCGCTTTGGCAAAAAATGGTTCCGCAGAATTATCCGATGTGGAAATAATATTTTTTGCGAAAATCTTCTCAAAATTTTTGATTTGATAGATAAAATTATCCTGATTCATAATGTTCTCAGCTAAAATTATAAACTTATAATGGCGCTAATTTATGAGATTTTACTGTAGTGTCCACATATTTAGGATTCCATATTAGCAGCAATCGCTTCTCGAATTTTGCAAAATAAAAATAGTTAGTAAATCACTAAAAATATAAGAGGAAGATAAAATTACATATTAGTAATGTAGAAAAATGGAGGCCACGTCCGGAATCGAACCGGAGTAGACGGATTTGCAATCCGCTGCGTAACCACTCCGCCACGTGGCCCCAATTATCTGAAATTATAATTATCTCAATTATAATATATCCCTATCGTATGAAATAAGAATACACAACTATTGTTATGCCGAATATATTAAGCAATAGTAATAATATCAATTTGATTTCCACATTTTTATAAAATTAAACTTGCTTCATTTTGCGGATAGTCTTACTCAAAGAAAAGAATATTTTAGGGGTGGAATGTTGAAACAAGATTTTGAACAATTACGCAAAAGAATGGTTGAAAACCAGCTTCAAACCAACGGAATAAGAGATATTGATCTGCTTATCAGCATGGGAAAAGTAAAAAGAGAATATTTTGTTGATGAGAATATGCAAACTTTAGCCTATTCTGATATGGATATTAAGCTTTTTAACACCGACCGCTATTTAATGGCGCCTGTTTCTTTTGCAAAACTAGTTCAATTAGCGCAAATTAAAGCTGAAGATGTTGCATTAATAATTGGCTGCTCCATAGGATATTCGGTTGCTGTTTTGGCCAATTTAGCTAGTGCTGTTGTTGGTGTTGAAGAAAATGCCGAATTAGTTAAAAAAGCAAGCGAAATTTTAATTGATTTGGATGTTGGGAATGGGGCTGTGCTGCATGGAGACCCCCTAAAAGGTTTGGCTTCAGAAGCCCCTTACGATGTAATTATTATTGAGGGCGCGATAAATAAGGTTCCAGAAGAATTATTTAAGCAATTGCGCGATGGGGGAAGACTTGTTGCCGCACTGGAAAATAATGGCAGTCAAATTGCTACTCTTTATAAAAAAACTGGCAAAGAAATTGGCGAACATGAAATGTTCAATATTAAATTACCGCCACTAAAATTAAACGAAAAGGAAGATGAGTTTGTTTTTTAACTCTCTTGTGGCCGCTAAAATGCAAATATAAACCGTTGTAAATATAAAACAAGGGTTTGAGTTTTACACAAATTGCAAAAGTGAGTAACTTCAAAGATTGCAAAGCAAGACGGCTCTCGTTAAGATTTTGTGAAGGAGCTTTCTTGTTATGAAGTTTGGTTTATTTTTTAGGGCTTTTTTAGCGCTCATAATTTCAGCTATTTTATTATTCCCCGCCCGCGCCGAAACATTACGCGAAGCGCTTACGAGCGCATATACTAATAACCCACAAATTTCGGCAGCCTTACTCAGCGTTAGAGCATCAGTGGAAGATATTGCGCTTAGAAAGGCCGGGCTATTACCTTCAATTAATGCCAACGCAGATTTTTCAGCATCTTGGATAAATAGAGGCGGAACTATTACCACCCCTGCAACAGGTTCATTAGGAATTTCTTATTCACAAATCTTATTTGATAATCTAAAAACGAATGCTCAAATTGAGCAGGCTAGAGCCTATAGTGAAGTTGCCAAACAAGCCTTAAGAAGCGCTACGCAAAATGTCTTACTTTCAGCTGCCTCATCCTATATGGACGTTGTGCGGGAAACAAGCCTAGTTCAATTACGAGCGGATAATGTTAGCTTTTATCAGGCTCAACTGCGCTCAACTAAAGAACGTTTGGCGGTCGGCACTGGCACAAAAACCGCAGTCTCTCAAGCCAAAGCCAGACTGGCGCAGGCCGTAGCATCATATAAGAGTGCAATAAATAACCTAAAAAGCGCTCAAGCTAATTATCAGCGCTGGGTTGGGCACAAGCCAAAAAATCTCAGGCTCGCTTATGACTTTGCCGACCTCCTACCAAACACGCTGGATGACGCGCAAAATTTAGCCAATAGGCTGCATCCGGCAATCCTTACCGCAAAAGCGCAATTAAGAGCTGCTCAATCTGGATCTGACGCAGCCAAAGCAGCCTTTGGCCCAACCCTTCGTCTAATCGGTAATATTGGTAGTTCAACCGATTTCGTTTCTGGCGTTACTACCCCAAGCGCCTCCGTTAAAATTTCCCTTTCAGTGCCCATTTATCAGGGTGGGGCAATGGGTGCTTCCGTACGAAAGGCAAATATAAACCAAATAAAGAGTGAAATAGATGTATTAAGCGCACAAAACCAAGTTAGAGCAGCCGTTGTTTCTGCTTGGAGCGGATTACAAAGTGCCATCTCGCAAATAGAAGCTGCAAATTCAGCAGTTTACTCATCAGAACAGGTGCTTGAAGGAATAATTGAAGAGCAAAAAATAGGACAACGCACAATGCTTGATATATTAAATGCACGCGCAGATCTCACCAAAGCAAAAGAGAGCAAAATTATCGCGCAATCAAATAAATATGTTGCCGCTTTTTCTCTCATTGCCGCAACCGGCCGACTTTCAGCTTCAGATCTTGGCTTGCCGGTAAAAATTCCCTCAGCTGATGGAAATGTAGCAAAAGTTGAGGATATATGGCAAGATTTGCGCTCCCTAAGTGAATAAATATTGTCAATCCAGCCGCTAAAATGTACGCCAAATGTGCGCTGAATTAATGGAGCCAAGTCTAGAGCATTAGTTTTAGCTCCCCTAATAGTTTTAATAAATCAGTATTTTTCTAGGGAAAATATATAGTAACAATTACGGGTGAAATATAATCATATGTTGAAAAAGATTTTTCAGCTTTTTTCCCAGTGCCTGTTAGGGCTAAACTACCGTCGAGCGAATCAGGGTGGCACACGAATCAGGGTGGCACAAGAGTGGCACATTAGGGTTGCCGGCATATTGGGGCTGACCAAATGCTGATGCTGACTAAATGTTGGGGCTGGCGGCGTGTCGGAGTTGGGGGTGGATGCGTGTTGGGGCTGGATACATAAGAGCGATGCGGGTTACCATTGAAGTTGGGGTTCCATCAAAAATGCAAGGTTAACTGTCTGCTAGTATTTGTTAAAGAATATGGACGGCTATGAAATTTGAAATAGGTAAAGAGTATGAATAAAGCTGCGGAAAAAGAACCGTCAATGGATGAAATCCTTTCTTCAATCAGGCAGATTATTGCCGATGATGAGGGGGATGAAAATTCGGACGTAAAAGAGGGTGAAAAGGTTGAGATAGCAGATAATGAGGCTGCCGAGAAAGATAATGCAAATATGGAGCCTCCTGCAAATGAGTCGGAAGAGACAGAAAATACTGATGAGGCTCTGGAATTAACCCCCGAGCAAATAGTTGCAGATGAAGCTGAAAATATTGACTTTTCTCCGGCTGATCAAAATGAATCTCTGTTAAAAGACAATGTTGACGAAGGAGAAAATCCTGAAGAAATGGAGCTTGTTGTTCCTGACGACGTGGAATTTGATGAAACGCCAAATCAAGAGGAAACCGCCGCTGAGGAGCAAATAAAACCGACTTCCCCTACCCTACCAGATCCAGATCTTTCCTCCGATATGGCTGAGGGATTATTAGAGCCCGCAACAGAAGCGGTGGTTAAAAAAGCTTTTAAGCAATTGGGTAATATTGGCTTTGATAATAAAAATCTAACAATTGAAGCCATGATTAAAGAAATGTTACGCCCAATGCTAAAAGAATGGCTTGATGAAAATTTACCCTCAATTGTTGAAAAAGCGGTTCGTCAGGAAGTTGAAAGATTATCACGCGGCCTGTAATTAATAAGGCAAAATATTCATTTCATTATTGACTTAATTGTTCGGCTTGGCTTTACAAGAGGATAATTTGTAAGGTCAAAACGAGAATATTTTGAAGTGAGCATATAATGATTGAAAAATATTATGACCCAAAAAGCGCCGAGCAGCGCATTTATCAACAATGGGAAGAAGCTGGCTATTTTAAGGCTGGTGCAGGCGCAAAAGAGGGTGCAGAAACCTATTCAATCGTAATTCCTCCGCCTAACGTTACCGGATCGCTACATCTTGGACATGCGCTAAATAATACAATTCAAGATATTCTCATTCGCTTTGAGAGAATGCGCGGCAAGGACGTATTATGGCAACCGGGTATGGATCATGCTGGAATTGCTACGCAAATGGTGGTCGAAAGGCAATTAATGGAAAATCAACAACCCAATAGGCGTGAAATGGGGCGTGAGGCGTTTATTAAAAAGGTCTGGGAATGGAAAGAGCAATCGGGCGGCACGATTTTTAACCAACTTCGCCGGCTTGGTGCATCTTGTGATTGGTCACGCGAGCGCTTTACTATGGACGAGGGTCTATCAAAGGCGGTTATTAAAGTATTTGTTGACCTTTATGAGAAAGGCTTAATTTATAAAGACAAGCGTTTGGTGAATTGGGATCCAGTATTTCAAACCGCTATTTCTGACCTTGAAGTTGAGCAAAAAGAAGTCAACGGGCATATGTGGTCTTTCGCCTATCCTTTGGTTGATGGTGAGATTGACGGCATAAAAGAAATCGTCATTGCCACCACTCGCCCCGAAACTATGCTTGGCGATGGTGCGGTTGCGGTTCACCCAAGCGATGAGCGCTATAAAAATCTAATTGGTAAAATGGTGCGCTTACCGATTGCTGAGCGCCATATTCCAATCATTGCCGACGAATATCCAGATCCTGAATTTGGCACGGGGGCGGTTAAAATTACTGGCGCGCATGATTTTAACGATTTTGAGGTAGCAAGGCGCAACAATATTCCGCTCATTCCATTAATGGATAGTGAAGCGAAAATGATAGTAACCCCTGAAAATAATGTGCCAGAACATTATAGGGGGCTTGATAGGTTTGAAGCCAGAAAATTAGTGCTGAAAGAGATTAAAGAGCTTGGTCTTTATCGTGGGGTTGAGGAAAAAATAATTGCCCAACCATTTGGCGATAGGTCAGGGGTGGTGATTGAGCCTATGCTAACCGATCAGTGGTATGTTGACGCTGAAAAATTGGCAAAAGCTGCAGCTAAATCTGTACGCGAGGGGCGCACAAAATTTGTCCCTGATAATTGGAAAAATACCTATTTTCATTGGATGGATAATATTCAGCCATGGTGTATCTCGCGTCAATTATGGTGGGGGCATCAAATTCCGGCCTGGTATGGAGAAGATGGCAAGGTCTTTGTTGCACATAATGAGCAGGAAGCTCAAGAAAAGGCCAAAATTCATTATGGTAAAGAAGTTAAGCTAAGGCGTGATGAAGACGTTTTAGATACTTGGTTTTCATCGGGTCTTTGGGCTTTTTCAACTCTTGGTTGGCCTGATGAAACGGACGAGCTAAAAAAATACTACCCCACCAATGTGCTGGTTACGGGTTTTGATATTATATTTTTCTGGGTTGCCCGCATGATGATGCTCTCTTTGGAATTTATGCATAAAGAGCCATTTGAAACCGTTTATGTTCATGCGCTTGTGCGCGATGAAAATGGGCAAAAAATGAGTAAATCAAAGGGTAATGTAATTGATCCGCTTGAGTTGCTTGACGAATATGGAGCGGACGCAACTCGCTTTACTTTAGCAGCAATGGCAGCACAAGGCAGGGATATTTTGCTCTCTATGTCACGACTTGAGGGCTATCGTAATTTTGTGACTAAACTTTGGAATGCGGCACGCTTTCTTGAAATAAATGAGTGTAAGAAAAGTGATGATTTTGACCCTAAAAAGGTAAAAAACTCGCTTAATCTTTGGATAATTAGTGAGGTTAGCAAGGCGGTAGCTAATGTTACCAAAGCAATAGAAGAATTTCGTTTTAATGAAGCGGCAAATGCCTGTTATGATTTTGTTTGGCATAAATATTGCGATTGGTATATTGAATTGGCTAAGCCATTATTTGGCGGCGATAACGAAGAAGCAAAGGCTGAAACTCGTGCTACTGCCAGCTTTGTTCTTGAGCAAATCTTAAAATTATTACACCCATTCATGCCATTTGTTACCGAAGAACTTTGGGCGCAAACAGCTATTGGCGGCATAATGCGTGATAAAATGCTAATCATTTCATCTTGGCCTAAATTAGAAGGCTTAGAAAATGAAAAAGCGGAAGCAGAAATAGGTTGGTTAATAGATTTAATAACTGCCATTCGCTCAACTCGCGCGGCAATGAATGTTCCGGCAGGTGCTAAAATTCCATTACATATTATTGGCGCAAATGAGCAAACTCATCTTAAAGTAAAATCACAACAAGCAGCACTAACACGCCTAGCTAGAATAGAAAATATTGAATTTAGCGAACATGTGCCGCAAAATTCGGCGCAATTTGTTTTAAGTGAAGCGACTTTCGCCCTGCCGCTTGGTGATGTGATTGATTTAGAAGCAGAAAAGGCCCGCCTAAATAAGAATATTGCAAAGTTAGAAAAAGAAATAGCCAATATTGATAAAAAGCTAAATAATGAGCATTTTACCGCAAAAGCTCCAGAACATGTGATTGAAGAACAAAGAAAACGTAAAATTTTGGCAAAAGAAAAATTAGAAAAACTAATTACAGCGATAAAGGCCTTGCATTAAGGGGCAAGAGGATAAAATTAATATAATTTAAGGGCAGCAAAGTGAAAAAAATTGCAATATTTATTATTTTCTTTTCCTTTCTGAATTTGGCTGCTATTGCACAAAATCCAATAAATGCCCCCTCTGCCCCCCTTGACACTCTCATTATTTCAACGGTTGAGCGCCAGCCATTTATATTTTATCAAAAAAATGGAGAAATTAGCGGCTTTTCGGCCGATCTTTGGGAAGAAATCGCTAAACGTAATGGTTGGAATTATGTTTGGCAAAAAGAGGATAGTTTCCCCTCTATGATAGAAGCGCTGACAAACGCCCGCTCTGATGCAGCTATAGCTAATATTTCTATGACGACAGAGAGAGAAAAAATACTAGATTTTTCTCATTCAATTTATGATTCCGGCCTGCAAATAATTATTCCCAACGAGAATAAAGGACTAAATATTTTCAAATTAATATGGGATTCCGGCGCCCTACAGCTAATTTTATTTGCCCTGATAACCCTATTATTAATTGCGCATATTTTGTGGTTTTTTGAACGTAATACCCCAAATGATAGACATGATTATTTTCGTGATGATTATAAGGGCGGAGTTTGGGACGCCTTTTGGTGGGCATTCATCATAATGACAATGGGAGGATTTGAAAAAGAAGTTCCCTACTCTAAATTGTCGCGGCTTTTAGCTATGTTTTGGATTATTGTTAGCCTATTTTTTGTATCAACCCTTACCGCAAAAATTACTACTTCCCTTACCGTAGATAAATTAACTTCCGATATAAATTCCTACCAAGACCTGATTGGAAAGAAAGTTGGAGTTGGCGCAAACTCCTCTATGGCCAAATTTTTAGACAGCAAAAATATCGCCTATATAGAATATGCCGATTTTAATGCCAGCTTAAAGGCTTTAGAAAGAGGAGAAATTGATGCGACAATTGGTGATGCCCCAATAGCAAAATATTATGTCAACAATGCCGGAAAAGGCAAAGTGCAGCTTGCTGGCGCGGTTTTTAAGCCAGATAAATTTGCTATCGCCCTGCCAACAGGAACAAATTTACTTGAAGACATAAATATGACTATACTAGAAATTAGGGAAGATGGAACCTACGAAAAGTTGCAGGCAAAATGGTTCGGTAAAGAATAGGGAAATATGTCAATTTTGAGATTTTTATTTGGCGCCAATAAAGGAAAAAATAAGAAGTCAGATGGTAAAAATATACCCAATGAAAAAATCATTGGTGAAGACGAATATAAGGGATTTATTATTAGCGCCATTGAAATGAAATCAGGCTCCGAATATCAAATTTGTGGCAGAATTGAAAAAGAAATAAATGGCAAATTAAGAATAAAGAAATTTATCCGCGCCGATCGTCTTGCCACTAAGGAAGAGGCACGCAAATTTACTCACAAAAAGGGAAGACAAATTATTGATGAGCAGGGCAATAATTTATTTGCCAATGATTGGTAATTAGCTGACTAAAATCAGAATTTTTGTAATTTTCCCTATTCCCATTTCACGGCCTACCCATCTGATATAATGGTTTTCAAAAGCGCTAAACTATTTCAGTCTAATGATTAATATTTGCCATTTCTTATAATTGATAAAATTTTATTCAAATTTATCTTTAATATTTTATCTAAAATCCACACCATACTGCAATTATAGGGCAAAATGACAAGGAGTTTGGAGTTATCATGTCAATAATTGCCGATAAATCGCACGTATTTTCTGGCCTTAGGGCACTTAAATCCGATGCCAAAAAAAGTGATAGAGATGAATTATTCAAAAATATGGGGCAATTATTCGCCCATGTTTCAAATTATTGCAATGATGAACAAGTCACCCAATATGATGAAGTGCTTTGCCAATTAGCCGAACTTGTTGAAAAAGAAGCGCGAAAACATGTGGCAAACCTTTTAGCTCCCCTTGAAAGAGCGCCCGGCAGCGTTGTTTTACATCTGGCAAATGATGATATTGACGTTGCCCGCCCTTTATTGGAGTTCTCAAATGTATTAAGCGATGATGATTTGATTGATATTATAAAAACAAAGAGTGAAGAACATAGGGTTGCCATTGCTGGCAGAGAAAAAGTTGCTTTAAGGGTAGGCGAAGCTATTGGCAGAGAAGGAGGGCAGCATTCATTAGCAAAATTACTTGAGAATGAGGGCGCAGAAATTGATGTAAAAACCTATGAAAAGGCACTTCATTTAGCAAGCAATAATGATGAAATTGCCAAAAGACTTAGAAACAGAAAAAATGTCGATTGGAATTTGTTAAAGAAAAAAATCAGCCGTGCAGGAAGTAAAGTATTAGCTCAACTCTCACTAAAAGAAGCAGAAAATAGCAATTTAGAAAAAATAAGTGATGTCGTATATCATCGTATGCGCAACAAGGCAGGATTTAGTGCAAATGAGTGGAAATTAGCCTGGAATCAGGTCAAGGCACTTAATGATCGTCGCCAACTTAACGCTTTAGCTCTAACGCGCTTTGTTCGTTTTGGCTATGGCCATCATGTAGCAGCCGCCCTTACTATGATGATGAATATTTCACCTGAAATATTTGTAAAATGGCTAGCTGCACAAGATTATGTAGGCATTACAGTAGCCTGTAAGACATTTAATATGAATAGGGAATTATTTAAGGGTGTGGTTTCGCTTTTACCATGGCGGGATATTCCAAGCGAAAAAGAAATTAACAATATTTGCACAAAATTTGAAAAAATAAGCAAAGGAGAAGCTGAAGGGATCTTCAAATTATGGAAAGAAAAATCACTCAAAAAGAACAATAATTCTTAAGTAAAATAAATTTAATAATGGTTGTATTTTTACTTAATCTAAATATGTTAGATTCATATAAAGATATCTTTATATGAATGGGTTTATGGTGCAATTAAATAATCTTATTGACGAACTTAGAGCTATAGGAGAAATTACTCGCTTTAGAATATTATCCTTGCTTAGTCAGGGCGAATTGTGCGTTAAAGATATTAAGGAAATAATCGGACAGAGCCAGCCAAGAATTTCACGTCACTTAAAAATATTGACCGATGCAGGTCTAATCACCCGCTATAGTGAGGGGGCGTGGGCCTATTTCAGCATTAATAATGAGGGACAAAAGGCAAATTTAATATTATTTTTGCTCTCTTCTCTTGATAAAAATGAGCAAATTTTAGCAACTGATAATCAGCGTTTGGCAAAATTACATCAGGAAATGCGCAATAAGGCAGAGAAATATTTTGCAAAAATTGCCAAAGATTGGGATAAATTGCGCTCTTTATATATTAGCGAAACAAAAGTTGAAGAAGCCATTTATTCTCTTACGGCCGATAAAAAATATGATTTAATGCTGGATTTAGGAACCGGCACGGGTAGAATGTTGGAATTATTGGCAAATAATTATAAAAGAGCCATTGGAATTGATTTAAGCAAAGAAATGTTAGCTATTGCCCGCTCTAAATTAGCACTTAAAAATATAGTAAATGCACAAGTAAGATTGGGTGATATTCGCAAACTTAATGAATATAAAAATAAGGCCGATCTGGTAATTATACATCAGGTTTTACACTATTTTGACGATCCAAAAATTGTGTTAAATTCTGCTGCAAACAGCCTAAAAATGGGAGGAGAAATTATTATTGTTGATTTTGCGCCGCACAATTTTGAATTTTTGCGCACCGAGCATGCCCACAGAAGAATGGGCTTTTCAACTAGTTTAATAAAAAAATGGGCAGATCAAATAAATATGGAAATAAAGAAAACTATTGAGATTGCTAAAAAAAACGAAGAAAACTCCCTTAAAATATCTATCTGGCAATTAGGACGGAATTAAAGTGATAAAGAGAATAAGCAGACTACCAAAAAATTTGGCGCCAAAATTAGATTTAAGTTTTGAATTTTTTCCACCTAAAACAGATGAGGGAGAAGAAAGATTTTGGCAAACTCTTGAAAAACTTGCACCACTCAAGCCAGCCTTTGTTTCGGTAACCTATGGCGCCGGTGGAACAACACGTCGGCGCACCCTTAAAATGGTTAGGCAAATTACCAAACGCACCAATATCAAGGCCGCAGCCCATCTAACCTGCGTTGGAGCATCAAAAGAAGAAGTAAATGAGGTGGTCAAAGATTATAAAAAGGTAGGGGTTAATTCTATTGTCGCTTTAAGGGGTGATCCGCCAGGAGGGGTTGGAGAAAAATTTACCCCCCTCCCTGATGGATATAAGAATGCCGCCGAGCTTGTTAGCGGAATAAGAAGGCTGGGAGAATTTGACATTTCGGTTGCCGCTTATCCTGAAAAACATCCGCAGAGTGTAGATTGGCAGGCTGATATTGATAATTTGAAGCGAAAAATTGACGCTGGAGCAAACCGAGCTATAACGCAAATGTTTTTTGATAATGATTATTATTGGCGCTTCTTAGAAAGAACAGAAAAAGCAGGAATAAATGTGCCAATTGTGCCCGGCATACAACCTATTCATAATTTTAAGCAAATAGCAAATTTTGCCAAAAAATGCGGAGCAAATATTCCTGATTGGCTGGCAGAACGTTTTGAAGGCTTAGAAGATGATAAGGAAACTCATGCCCTTGTTGCAGCAGCTGTAGCAGCGGAGCAAATTATTGAATTAGAAGATGGGGGTGTGAGTGAATTTCATTTTTATACAATGAATCGGGCAAATTTAGTCTTGGCTTTAGCGCGGTTTTTAGGACGCAAATTTCGTTAATATCAGGTTCATATAAAATCCATTATTCTTCCAAAATATTTCTTTTGCTACATGCAACCATGAGCAAGGCTATAGCGGGGGCAGAGAGGAAGACTATTATGAACAAAAAATATACTGTCTTATCAATTTTGGGGATTATTTCATTATTAGTTTTACTTAATCCAAGCGCTGAAAAAAATTCGCTAACACACTTAGAAGATAAGCAAAAATATTTTACAAATTTAACAAATAATGTTCCCTCCCAAAGGGAGCAAATTTATGGACCGCCCAATATTAACATAAAAGAAACACAAACTGAAAAGCGCAATATTTTGATCTCCGAAAAAAACAAGGAATTAGAGCAAAATAGCAATATTATAAGAAAGAATAATATAAGAATTGTGGGTGATGCGGCTTTAGCTCAATTTTATATTCCTAATAGGCAAATTATTGCCAATAATTATAAGCAAAAAGAGAAGACATTAACGCCGGATCTTATTCAATCTTCTCTAGAAACAATTAGTTTGCCGGAGAATGAAAATTCTAACATACCTCCTCTTATAGAAAATTTTATTGATGAATATGCAAGTTTAGAGAATAGTTCTGGCGAGGAAATAATTGAATCAATGGTGCAAAAAGCGCCAATTCCAATGCCTCCAATAGAGCGTAATAGCAATATAAAAATTGCTCATTCAAATAAGAAAGCAAATAACAAAGCGAGAAAACAAAATTCTAATGGGCAAAATTCTGATTTTGAACATCTTTATCCAGTTAGCTTTTATGATTTAGTGGCACAAAGAGAAAATAAAATTCCATTAGTGCAAATTATTCAGCAAAGCGAATATAAAAATCATTATTATTTGCCAAGTGACGAATATCCGCCCGTTAGAGGAACTGGCATAAGGCTGGATCTTGTCCGCTGATCTCTGAAAGGAATATTGGCCGAACTAGAATTAGCTGAGACTGTGCCGCAGTCAAACCCCTTAATAAGTCCCCCATGAAGAATTCTTATCACATTGATATTTCTTGATATTTTGCCCTTTTTGAGCATTTAATATTGCAAGATTTTGCTTCTCATGTGTAGTTTTCTTGCAATTTTGCTATGGATATTTTTCTGACTTCTGATTTCTGATTTCCGACTTCTGAGTGATAAATCTGCACGGCCAACTAACTCATAAATTACTGACCCAATCTTATAATTATTTTCTTCTATCCCTTGCCCCTACCCCTGCCCCCTAAATCTTATGCTAGATAAATTATGCGCGGGCCTGTTTAGCAGCGGCAAAAACAACCTCCTCGAACATTTTCTCACTCAAACGATTAGTATTAGTATTATAACGGGAGCAATGATAGGAATTAAATAAAGTATAGCCATTTTCCAAAATATGTCTTGCACCGTGAGCAAATTTATAGGCAGATTTCTTTGCACCAATAGCCGATAAAAAACTATTATGTGCGACAAGACCAAGCGCCAAAAAAGTCGTAGCTTGTTGAAATTTTCTCAGAGCCGATAATAAAAAGGGGCGACAATTATTTATCTCTGCTCCATTTGGTTTATTTTGCGGTGGCACACAGCGAACCGCATTAACAATCATTACATCAATTAATTCAAGCCCATCATCAATTTTTGCCTTATATTCACCTTTGGTCATATTAGCTTTAGCAAGAGTTTGAAATAATAAATCTCCCGCATAATCGCCGGTAAAAGGTCTGCCGGTCCGATTAGCCCCCTTTAATCCCGGAGCTAAACCAATAATGATTAATTTTGCTCTTTTATCACCCCAAACCGGCACTGGGCCATTAAAAAATGATGGATATTTTTGTTTATTTTCATCACGAAATATTTTTAGTCGTGGGCAAATATTACAATCCAAATCGGGATTTAAGGGATAGTTTTTTTTCCTATTCATTAATAATTTCTCCCTCAAAATCCTCATTTTGCGCGCGGGCGGCAAATTTTGCTATTTCCTCTAAATCAACAAAATAATCGGCCTGGCGACGTAATTCATCTGCAACCATAGGACTATCATTAGCCAATGTTGAAACCACACTTACTTTTTTTCCCTTTCTTTGCAAAGCGCAAACTAATGGAGTAAAATCCCCATCACCCGAAAATAAAAACATATGATCATAATAGGGAGCCATTTCCAGCGCTGTTACGCAAAGTTCAATATCCATATTTCCTTTTAGCTTTTTTTGTCCCAAAGAATCAGTATATTCCTTTACCGGCTTGGTAATGACCATAAAACCATTATAATCAAGCCAATCAATTAAAGGTCTGATAGAAGAAAAGTCCTGTTCTTCAACCAATGCGGTAAAATAATAAGCGCGCAATAAATATGCTTCCTGTTGGAATCTTTCTAAAAGAGAGCGATAATCAATATCAATGCCTATAGATCTGGAACTGGCATGAACATTTGCTCCATCAATAAAAAGAGCTATTTTTTCACGGGGATCTATTTTCACTATTACACTCCTAAAAATAAAGTAAAATTAAAGTAAATTTTGAATATTCATCAATTATATCTATCTAACTAATATTAAATCGGCTAATAAGCACCAGCAAATAATAAAATATCATAAAAGCAGTAATATTGAACGTAAATAACTTGTTTTTCTTATGACGTTAGTGTATGGAAGACGAAATTCCCTAACAATATGGAGAATATCGTGGCACGTGTCACTGTTGAAGATTGTATTGAAAAAGTAGAAAATCGTTTTGATCTCGTCCTATTGGCCGCATATCGCGCAAGAATGATATCTACCGGCTCTGTTATTACAGTTGAGCGTAATAATGACAAAAATCCGGTTGTCGCCTTGCGTGAAATTGCTGAAGGAACAATTTCACCCGATGATTTACGCGAAGAACTTATTCACTCATTACAAAAACATGTTGAAGTTGATGAGCCTGAAATTGAAGTTATCCCGGCCATTGAGGGTGGAAATGAAGAAGAAAAAATAACTTTTGATGCTATGAGCGAAGATGAATTATTAAGGGGCATTGAAGGTCTGTCACCACCCGATAGGCGCGATGACTGATTATTGACGATTTAACTAATTATGTCATATCTAGGGTGCCAAATTATCGGCGCCCTTTTATTTTGCTATCTTTTGTATATTTGGAGAATTCTCAATAAATGATGCGTCAATATGAACTTGTTGAGAGAATTTTGGCATATAATCCAAATGCCAATGAGGATTTGATAAATAAGGCCTATGTCTATGCTATGCAAAAACATGGATCGCAAAAACGTGCCTCTGGAGATCCATATTTTGCTCACCCCCTTGAGGTAGCAGCCATTTTGACGGACCTAAAATTAGATGATGCGACGATAATTGTTGCACTCTTACACGATACTATTGAGGATACTGAAGCAACCAGAGATGAGATAGATAATATTTTCGGTAAAGAAATAGGGGCTTTAGTTGAGGGCTTAACAAAAATAGACAAGCTCAATCTGGTTTCAAAAGAAAAGGCTCAGGCTGAAAATTTACGTAAATTATTATTGGCCATTTCAGATGATGTGCGCATCTTATTAGTAAAATTGGCCGACAGGCTACATAATATGCGCACTATCCAATTTGTGCCAGAAGAAAAAAGAAAACGTATAGCGCGTGAAACAATGGATATTTACGCCCCCCTTGCCGGCAGAATGGGCATGCAGGATATGCGCACAGAGCTTGAGGAAATATCTTTTTCAATTTTACAGCCCGATAATTTTAAGGCCATAAGTGAGCGTCTTTGTGCGATACAAAAAAACAGCGCTAAAGCCATTAAAATAATTTCTAGCGAGCTTGAGAAAAAATTCAAACAAGAAAATATCAAGGCAAGTGTAAGCACAAGGGTAAAATCCGCTTGGTCAACATTTAATAAATTAGAGAGAAATTCAATTTCACTTGAACAGCTTTCCGATATAATCGGCTTTAGGGTCATTGTTGATAATATTGAAGATTGCTATAAAACTCTTGGAGTGGTTCATACAAGCTGGAAAGTGGTTCCGGGTCGGTTCAAAGATTATATTTCAGTGCCAAAATATAATGATTATAGATCTATCCATACCACAATTGTTGGCCCAGATAGGCAAAGGGTAGAATTACAAATCCGCACAAAGGAAATGCACCAAATTGCCGAATATGGCATTGCCGCTCACGCGCTTTATAAGGATAATATATCGGAGAATTTGAAAAAATTAGAGAGCGAAAGCCGCGCTTATCGCTGGTTGAGAAATGCAATAAGAGCTTTAACGGGAAATAATTCAGAAGAAGACATTGGCACTGATGAAACAATATTAGAAGATTTTCTGGAAGATACAAAATTAGAGCTTTTTCAGGACCAAGTATTTTGTTTCACTCCAAAGGGATTATTAATTGCTCTGCCACGCGGGGCTACTCCCATAGATTTTGCATATGCGGTGCATACAGAATTAGGGAATCACTGTGTTGGCGCCAAGATAAATGGCTCTTTAATGCCCCTTACCACCAAGTTAAAAAGCGGCTCTGAAGTAGAAATAATTATAGATCAGAACCATACTCCTCCCGCAAGTTGGGAAAATATTGCCGCAACCGGTAAGGCACGAGCCGCTATTAGGCGGGCAGTTAGGTTAAATGAACAAAAACGAGCCGCCCTTTTGGGGGAACAAATTGTGCAGTCTGTGTTAAAATCAGAAAGATTGGCACTTGATGAAGATGAGTTATTAAAATTGAGTAACGCCCTTAATTGCAAAGATAAATATCACATGATGAGTAAAATAGGACAAGGCAAAATAAGCACGGAAATTTTGGCTAAAGAAGCCGCATTAATTAAGGGGGTGCGACGCAGGCGAAAAAGAAAGCTAGATCTACCCGCCGCTAGAACTGATGAGGGTTGGTTTGCTATTAGCGCTTCAAAAGATTTTATGTTCCGCATTCCGGGTGGGCAGAATTTTTCTGAAAAAATAAAATTTTTAGTCAATAATATAAATAAGTGCGATGTAAGAATATCTCCTGAAGGTGTCATACCGGGAGATAGGGTTGTTGGCATATTAGATGAAGATAATATAATTACAATTTATCCTATTCATTCTGATGCTCTGACAAATTTACAAGAAAATAAAGTAGCCTGGATTGATGTAAGATGGGGGGCGGCTAATATTATTGGTAGAATATATAAAATTGTAATTTCACTATTGACCTTGAATAAACCGGGATCTTTAGCGCAAATTACTTCAATCATAGCAGGATGTGAAGCAAATATTCATAATTTGGCGCTTAGTCAAACATCACCGGATTTTCATAAATTAATAATTGAATTAGAATTACGGGATCTGGCGCAATTAACCGATATAATTGATTCTCTTAAAAACACAGCCGGTATTTCAAAAGTAAGGCGCGCAACTTATAAGGAAAGTAGTGCTATTAATATTATTGACTGGAATAAAATACAAAATAAACATGATGAGCAGGAGGATGGTTAGGTGAAACAACAAGAGGTTTTAGATATTTTTCGCTCCTGTAACGCAATTTTAGAAGGGCATTTTATTCTCTCCTCTGGCCTACATTCACCAATATTTTTGCAAAAAGCACTTGTATTTAGCCATCCTGAAAAATCAGAAATATTATGTAAAGCCCTTAGCGATAAAATAAAAAAAAGCGGATTTGGCAAGATTTCTCAAATTGTTTCACCAGCCATTGGCGGCATAATTGTCGGCTATGAAACAGCTAGACATTTAGGGGTTAAGGCTATTTATACTGAAAGGGTAAATGGAAAATTTGCGCTTAGAAGAGGTTTTAGAATTAAAAAAGACGAAAAAATACTGATTGTTGAAGATATTATTTCAACCGGCCTTTCTATAAGAGAATGTATAGATTGTGTTAAAGAGTTTGGCGCAAATATAGTTGGGGCAGCTTGCTTAATAGATAGATCAGGAGGAGAGGTTGATATTGGTGTGCCACTAATTTCTTTGGCGCAATATAAGATTCCAGCCTATGAAAAAAATAATCTGCCCAAAGAATTAGCGGCAATTAAGCCAGTAAAGCCAGGCAGTAGGGGAATAAAGTGATTATTGGTCTGGGCAGTGATATTTGCGAAATTAAACGAATTGAAAAAACTTTAGAGCGTTTTGGAGAAAGATTTATTAAACGCTGTTTTACAAAAATTGAGATAGAAAAGGCGGAAAAAAGATTAAACCGGGCTGCAACTTACGCCAAAAGATTCGCTGCAAAAGAGGCTTTGGCTAAAGCGCTCGGGACGGGAATATCTAATGGGGTTTATTGGCGCGATATGGGTGTTGTTAATTTGGCAAGCGGCAAGCCGACCTTTACGCTTACAAATGGAGCAGCAAAAATTTTACACAATCTTGTGCCAAAGAATTTTGTTCCCCATATACATTTGACTATTAGTGATGATAATGGCATGGCACAAGCATTTGTAATTATTGAAGCCTTACCTAATAATAAGGCAGATTTTGAGGAAAATTATGAGTAAAATAAAAACTTCTTCTAACAGTAAAAACCGTTCTGAATTTATGGAAACAATTATAATCATAATTCAGGCTTTGATAATTGCTCTAATTTTCCGCACCTTTTTATTTCAGCCCTTTTTTATTCCCACAGCATCAATGCAATCAACTTTGATGATTGGCGATTATTTGCTGGCTGCAAAATATAGTTGGGGCTATGGGCGTTATTCATTTCCTTTTGGTATAATTCCGATTAAGGGTAGAATTTTTGAGCGTATTCCCAATCGTGGTGATATTGCTGTTTTCCGACCAGTTGCGCAAACTCAGCCCTATATAAAACGTATTATCGGCCTACCGGGCGATAGAATACAGATGAAAAACGGCATATTACATATTAATGGTGTGGCGGTAAAACGCGAAAAAATCGGGCAGGCACAGGATAAGGACAGTAATGGCTTTGTGGTTAATGTAACCCAATATAGAGAAACTTTACCTTCCGGCGTATCCTATATTATTCAGGAAATTTCCGATGATAGGCCGCTTGATAATACGCAAGAATATATAGTGCCGGCAGGACATTATTTCATGTTGGGGGATAATCGCGACAGATCCGGAGATAGTCGGATTTTAAGCTCTGTTGGTTATGTTCCCGCAGGAAATTTAATAGGTAAAGCTGAGGTAAGATTTTTCTCAATTAAGGATAATATTTCCCCATGGAAAATCTGGCTCTGGCCTTCTAATGTTCGCTTAGATCGCATGTTTCAATCGGTTTACCAATGAGCCATAATATACAGCAAAATAAATTAGCCGATTTAGAAAAACTACTCGGCTATAAATTTTCTAATAAGGACCTATTAGAAAAATCCCTAACTCATACTAGTTCCGTTTCTCCCTCAAAAAGAGTAGAATATTCTTATCAAAGGCTTGAATTTTTAGGTGATAGGGTTCTAGGTTTGGTAATTGCCGATATGTTGCATAAAAGGTTTCTAAACGCAAATGAAGGTGAATTATCACGCACACTAAATTCACTTGTTAGAAAAGAAACCTGCGCTAAAGTTGCTCTAAAATTGGATCTTGGTAAATATATCAGATTAGGAGAAAGCGAAGCACGCTCGGGAGGGGCAAGAAAAGAAGCAATATTAGGCGATGTTTGTGAAAGCGTCATTGGCGCTATTTATCGTGATGGGGGATTGGAGCAAGCCTATAAATTTATTGAAAAATATTTTGGTAATTTTTTAGAAGAGGCTAATTCAACAAGGTTAGATTCCAAAACAGCCCTACAGGAATGGGCGCAGAGTAAAAACCTACCTTTACCAAAATATGTTGAAATTTCAAAAAGAGGACCGGATCACGCTCCCATATTTGATATTTCCTTGATTATTGAAGGATATGCACAAGAAAAGGGAAGCGGGCCTTCAAAAAAACTTGCTGAACAAAATGCTGCAAAGAATTTTCTATTAAGAGAGAATATTTGGCAGGAACTATAGGAAAATAAATATGCCAAATATTAAAAAGGAGACGTCAAATAATAAGAGCAATAATGAACTAAGCCGCTGTGGCTTTATCGCTTTAATTGGCGCACCAAATGCCGGTAAATCCACCTTGTTAAATTCTCTTGCTAAAACAAAAATTTCAATTGTTACGCATAAAGCGCAAACTACCAGATCACAAATAAAGGCAATAGTTAATTATAATAAGTCGCAATCCATATTTATTGATACGCCGGGCATTTTTGCTCCCAAACGCCGTCTTGATAGGGCGATGATATATTCTGCCTGGAGCGGGGCAAATGAAGCCGATATTATCGCACTTATAATTGATGCCCAAAGGGGATTAAATGACGAACTCATCAGTTTGCTTAAAAATTTAACCAAAATAAAAAATAAGAAAGTTCTGGTATTAAATAAGATAGATTTAATAAGGGTAGAAAAATTATTACGCTTAAGTAAAGAAATAAATGATAGAGTGGAATTTGCACAAACCTTTATGATTTCCGCTCTTAAGGGAGAGGGGGTGGAAGATTTTTTACACTATTGCGTAAATAATATTCCCTTTGGTGTCTGGCTATTTCCAAAAGAATATATTAGCGATTTGACTGACGCGCTAACAGCGGCAGAAATAGTGCGCGAAAAATTATTCATTCATATCCATGATGAAATTCCCTATAATACAACTGTTGAAACTGAAAGTTTTAAGGAGCAAAAAGATGGCTCTATCAGAATTAATCTGGTTATTTATGTAATGCGTGATAGCCACAAGAAAATAATTCTTGGAAAGGGAGGAAAAAATATTAAAATAATTGGAGAAAAGGCCAGGAAAGAACTTAGCAAAATTTTTGCAACAAGGGTGCATTTATTTTTATTTATAAAGGTGAGAAAAAACTGGGCTGATGATCCTGAGCGCTATAGGGAAATGGGGTTGGAATTGCCAAAAAAATAAGCTAGGCAACTTTTCCAAATTATGAAGGACTAAAATGCAATGGAGTGCTAATGCACTTATTATAGGAACTAAAAAACACGGCGAATCTAGCCTGATTATTGAGGCTATGGTTGAGGGTAAGGGACGCCATTTGGGTCTGGTGCGCTCTGGACGCACAAAACGCCTTAGCCCAACTTTACAGCCAGGAAATAATGTTGAACTAACCTGGAATGCGCGTTTAGAAAATCATCTTGGAACATATAAAATAGAGCTACAAAAGGCGCGCGCTGCTAATATGCTGGCAGATCAGAAAAAATTATATTTAGCCCAGCTATTATTTGCACATTTACGCCTTTTGCCCGAGCGCGATCCTCATGACGAATTATTAGCAAAAACCATTTTTTTATTTGATGAATGCAATGATAATTTGCTTCTTGCCAAAGAGCTTGCCCATTTTGAAATCAGATTGCTAGAAGAATTAGGATTTGGTTTAGATATTTATTCCTGCGCCTTAAGCGGAGAAAATAAAGGGCTTACTCATATTTCACCCAAAAGCGGGCGCGCGGTAAAGGGGGAACTGGCAAAAAAATATATTGAAAAACTTCTGCCCCTACCACAATTTTTAATAAATAAGAGCGCTTTGGTAAATGGGGAACAAATTGAGCAGGCATTCAGGTTAAGCGGCTTTTTTCTACATAAACATATTTGGCAAATACGCCAGATTAATGAGCCCCCTACTCGGCAAATACTGATAAAATTGCTATTAGATGATATAAATGCTTGATTCGCTCTTAAAGCGTTCAATTTTTGACAATTGACAAATAGCTATCTGAATAGATGAAACTTACTGAAAGAATATATTAAATATCATGCCCGATTCTGATATTTTACAGCCAATAAAAGATAAAGATGGAATTATTGACCTAAAAAAGGCGCTTGAAGAAAGATATTTGTCCTATGCTCTTTCTACTATAACTCAGCGTGCACTGCCTGATGTGCGCGATGGTTTAAAGCCGGTGCATAGGCGCATTTTACACGCAATGCGCTTACTAAAACTTGATCCCTCACAAGCTTATAAAAAGTCAGCACGTATTATTGGCGATGTAATTGGTAAATTTCACCCACATGGCGAACAATCAGTATATGACGCTCTGGTGCGTTTGGCACAGGATTTTGCCGTTCGCTATCCGCTTGTTGATGGGCAGGGCAATTTTGGCAATATTGACGGCGATAGCGCCGCTGCCATGCGCTATACTGAAAGCCGTATGACTGAGGTTGCCGCACGCCTAATGGAGGGAATAAATGAAGATGCAGTGGATTTTAAGGATACTTATGATGGTGAAGATAGCGAACCTTTAGTCGTTCCGGCCAATTTTCCAAATTTATTGGCTAATGGCTCAAGCGGTATAGCGGTAGGAATGGCAACTTCCATTCCTCCCCATAATGTTGCCGAAATATGCGATGCTGCTCTTTATCTTATTCATCATCCAAATGCTTCAATTGCTGAAATTATGAAATTTATTCCCGGTCCTGATTTTCCGACTGGAGGAATAATTGTTGAAGATAAAACTTCTATCAGACAGGCATATGAAAGCGGGCGGGGAGGATTTAGGCTTAGGGCTCGCTGGCATGTTGAAGATGTGGGGCGGGGACTTTATCAAATTGTAGTCACTGAAATTCCCTATGGTGTGCAAAAGGCCAAATTAATAGAAAAAATTGCCGATCTATTGCTCAATAAAAAACTACCATTATTAAAAGATATTCGCGATGAAAGCACTGAACATGTTCGCCTGGTGCTTGAACCAAAAAGCCGCGCGGTTGAGGCAAAAATTTTAATGGAATCCTTATTCAAGCTTTCCGATTTAGAAACACGTATCCCGCTCAATCTGAATGTTTTAGATATGGGCAAAGTGCCAAAATTAATGAATCTAAGAGAAGCCATTGGCGCCTGGCTACAACATAGAAGGGAAGTTTTGTTGCGCCGTTCTAATTTCAGAATGCGCCAGATTGAACATAGGCTTGAATTATTGGGTGGCTATTTAATTGCCTATCTAAATATTGATGAAGTAATAAGGATTATTCGTGAAGAAGATGACCCAAAGGGCGAATTAATAAAGAATTTTTCTCTTAGCGAAGTGCAGGCAGAGGCTGTGCTTAATATGCGTCTTCGTTCTTTAAGAAAATTAGAAGAATTTGAAATTAGAAAGGAAAATGAAGCCTTATTAATAGAGCAAAAACAGCTAAATGCTTTGTTAAATTCCAGCAAAAAACAATGGGGCGTAATTAGTAGTGAAATTGAAAAATTAAAGGCAGATTTTTCTAAAAATAGCGATTTAGGCAAAAGGCGCACCAGCTTTGCAATTGCTCCAGCGGCTAATATTGTTGATCTTGAAACAGCAATGATTGAAAAAGAGCCTATAACCATCATTCTTTCACAAAAGGGGTGGATCAGAGCCATAAAGGGGCATAATATTGACGTAAATGCGCAATCATTTAAGGCCGGCGATAATTTGCTTATGGCGCTAAAATGTGAAACTACCGATAAAATTTTATTTTTCTCAACTGGGGGCAAATTTTATACTCTTGGGGCTGACAAATTGCCCGGCGGGCGCGGACATGGCGAACCTTTACGTATTATGTTTGACATAGATGAGGGGCATGACATTATAAATATGTTTGCCTATAAGGCCGGGCAAGAGCGCTTGTTAGCTTCAGATATTGGCAATGGATTTATTGTTTGCGAAGATGCGCTCATTGCCAATACTAAAAAAGGCAAGCAAGTATTAAATCTTTCAGGCACTGCTGAAGCCAAAATTTGTGTGCCAGCTATTGGAGACCATATTGCGGTTATTGGACAAAATAGAAAAATGTTAATTTTTCCTATTTCCCAATTACCAAAAATGAATCGCGCCAAAGGCGTTCGCTTACAAAAATATAAAAATGGCTTTATTTCAGACGCTAAGATTTTCAATATAGAAGAGGGGCTTAGCTGGATTGATAGTTCAGGGCGCACCTATATTCGCAAAAAAGAAGAATTGTATGAATGGATGGGGGAGCGAGCCCAAGCTGGGCGCCAGCCGCCAACTGGCTTTCCAAAAAATAACAAATTTATAGGGTGACTATTTCTTTACTGTTCTCTTTATGCCTTGAATATAAATGTAAAAGAATATTTCCTGCTTGCTATTTATCTACCTACCCCGCCAAGTGCATTAAAGGCTTTTGCAATTATTTCTACTCCCGCTCCATCTTTGCTAACATCTAGCGTTAGGATTTTTCTAAAATTTTTTGCCCCATATTGCCCCTTAGCCAAACCAAGCATGTGGCGGGTTATTTGATTTAGCTTTACGCCTTTAATTAGCTGATTTTCAGCATAATCCATCATATTTTGCTTTATTTCTTCAAGCGTGATTATTGGTGTATTTTTGCCAAAAATTTCCTGATCAACTTTAGCCAAAACCATCGTATTATGATAGGCAGCGCGCCCAACCATAACTCCATCTAAATGCTCAAGATGTTGTTGCGATTGCTCTAGGTTCTCAATGCCGCCATTAATGATAATCGGCATTGGCGCAACTCGTTTTGCCAAGCGATGGACCCTATCATAATTAAGCTCAGGGATAGTGCGATTTTCCTTTGGGCTTAATCCCTTTAGCCAAGCCTTTCTGGCATGAACATAAATTCTAGCAACCCCAGCTTTAATCAACAGATCAATTAAATTATCAAGCGGTTTCTCAATATCTTGCTCATCAATTCCAAGCCGTAATTTAACGCTTATTGGTTTATTAGTTGCGCCAACCATAGCGCTAATACAATCTGCCACCAAATTTGGCTCTGCCATTAAACATGCGCCAAATTTACCCGCCTGCACCCTATCTGATGGGCAGCCAACATTAAGATTTATCTCATCATAATTATAATCAGTGCATATTTTGGTAGCTATTGCCAATTCCTTAGGGTCAGAGCCAGCAATTTGCACTGCTAATTTATGTTCAGCTTCATTAAAGCCGAGCAAGCGCTCCCTATCACCATGAATAATAGCAGCGCTAGTTATCATTTCGCTAAATAGCAGCGCTTCCTTTGTCAAAAGGCGCACCAAAAAACGAAAATGCCTATCGGTCCAATCAAGCATTGGCGCAATGGCAAATATTTTATTTTCTATATGCAATATAAAATCCTAATTGTTAGGCTTGTCATTTAAGCAAGTTAAGCACAATATGCAATAATGAAAGAAGGGAGCTTAAAGTGAAAAGAAATATTTTAGCTTTAGATCAGGGAACGACATCAAGCAGGGCGATTATTTTTGATGATAGGTTAGCGATTAGGGGCGTGGGGCAGCTTGAGTTCAAACAATTTTTTCCAAAAAACGGCTGGGTGGAGCATGATGCAAATGAAATTCTTATTTCAGTTATAAAGAGCATAGAAATAGCGCTTAAAAATGCAGCGATTAAGGCGAATGACATTGCCGCTATTGGCATTACTAATCAGCGTGAAACTTTTCTCTTATGGGATAGAAAGACAGGTAAGCCAATTCATAAGGCAATTGTTTGGCAAGATAGGCGTAGCGCTAAGATTTGCGATGAATTAAAGAAGCAAGGATATGAGCCTTTATTTACTAAAAAGACCGGGCTTTTGCTTGATCCCTATTTTTCTGGGACAAAAATAAGCTGGCTGTTGGATAATATTGAAGGATTAAGGGAGCGTGCTAAAAGGGGTGAAATTTATTTTGGAACGATTGATGCTTGGCTGATTTATAAATTAACCGGCGGTAAAATTCACGCAACCGATATAACTAACGCTAGCCGCACCTTGCTCTATAATATAAGGGAGAATTGTTGGGATAATGAGCTAGTTGAAATTTTGGATATCCCAAAACAGATTTTGCCGAAGGTAAGAGAATGCGCCGATGATTTTGGCGTAACCGATGCTAATATTTTTGGTGCATCTATTCCCATTTTGGGAGTAGCAGGGGATCAGCACGCGGCAATGATTGGCAATGGCTGTTTTAATAAAGGCATGATGAAGGCAACTTTTGGCACTGGATGTTTTGCTTTATTAAATATTGGAGCTGATTTTGTGCAGTCAAAAAATCGCCTTTTAACCACCATTGCTTATAAGATTGATGGTAAAATCTCTTATGCGCTTGAGGGGTCAATTTTTATTGCCGGTGCGGGGGTGCAATGGTTACGTGATGGTTTAGGAATAATCAAAAAAGCCAGTCAAATCAATGAGATGGCAGAAAAATCAAATAAAGAGGAGCAAATTTATTTTGTCCCGGCATTAACGGGACTAGGCGCGCCATATTGGAACGCAGAGGCACGCGGGGCGATTTATGGTATTACTCGCAATAGCAATAAAAATGATTTTGCCCGTGCAACATTAGAGGCGGTCGGCTATCAAACTTATGACCTGTTAGAAGCGATGAAAAGGGACTGGGGCAGTAGCGGCGAAACAGTGCTAAGGGTTGATGGTGGCATGGTGGCATCTGATTGGACAATGCAATTTTTAAGCGATATTTTAGCCGCCCCAGTTGATAGACCAACTATTTTAGAAACAACTGCATTAGGTGCTGCCTGGCTTGCTGGCTATAGGGCTGGCATTTATCCTAATATGAATGAATTTGCTAATCTTTGGCAATTAGATAGGTCATTTAAGCCAAAAATGAATGAGAAAACGCGTAAAGAAAAACTTAATGGCTGGCAAGAAGCAATCAGGCGCACATTGAGTTAATTTTAGTTTAGTAAGCCGCCTTGATGTTAGGGCGCACTATCCTATATTGGATATGAGTATATGAAGCGGGAGGAAAAAATGACTAAAATGGAAATAATTGATTTTGATAAATCCTTTCGTAAACCGCTAATAATTGTTGGTTCTTTATTATTCATATTGGGTCTTTTAGGAGTGATTTTTCCTAATCTTTTTTCTTTAGCCATTAGCATTTATCTTGGCTGGTTAATGTTATTCGCCGGGCTTGTTTGGCTTTATTATAGTTTTAAGTTGCATGTGCATAGTTTTAGCAGTTGGATAAAACCAATTATTCTTTTGGTTGCGGCTGGTCTATGGCTATTTTATCCCGTTGCTGGAATTGCTGCTCTTACTTTACTGATTGCATTTTATATTTTTAGCGATGCGTTTGGTTCTTTTGCTATGGCATTTGAGAGGCGAGGAAATAATGGTTGGGGCTGGATGTTGCTTAATGGCATTATCTCACTTTTACTTGGAATTTTAATCCTATTTGGCTGGCCTGCTACCTCCATTTTCATTCTTGGAATCTTTGTTGGCATTAGCCTTTTGTTTGATGGAATTGCGCTTATAATGCTTGGCATGGCGCTTAAGGCTGATTAGAGGTGGCTTTATTTTAGAGCCAGTAAATTACTTATTTAATTCTTTGATTATCAAATCATCATTAAAAACCACGCCACTAGTAAGCGAGGGTGGGGCATAAAGCCCAAAATGCGCTTGCGTTAAAAATCCATTGCCCTTTTTAACCCTTGCGCTAGAAACTAATTGCCCATCTTGCCAAATTTTTGCATAGCCGTTCTTTTTATCAAAATGAATTTCAATGGTTAATTTTACCCATTTTTTCATCGGGAATTTTATTTTTTTAGTTTGGAAAATATATTCCGCTTTGCCATTAGTTGGCACATGCATCAGATGCACAAAGCCGTCATCACTTAAATTAACTAATATAGGATCCCAAATATCTCTTTTAGTATGATCAATAGTTGCAAAGCTAAACCACTCGCCCTTTTTTAATTTTACATCTAGCCACACCCATAATTCAATTTTAGCAGGTGTTCTAAATGCACCACCCTCTAATTTATAAAGCTGAATAGTTGGGTAGCCACGATGATTATTATTGGTAAATCTGGTGCTGGGCTTTTTAGCGCCCAATATCACACCCTTATGCGAAAATTTACCAGATCGCACTCTCTCGCTTGATTGTTCGTGAAAAGTCTTATTCTCAAATCTTTGTGGAACAATATAAAAGCCCTTAAAATCATCTATAGATTCAAAACTGGTTTGATAGGTGCGAGCTAATGGATTGGCATTTTGCGCAAAAGCAAAAAAAGGAAATAAAGAAAAAATAATAATAACAATAAAACGCAAAAATCACCTAATCAATATGGCGCGGAAATCATTTACATTAGTAGCGGTTGCGCCGGTAAAAATCAAATCATCAATTGCCTTAAAAGCGCAATAAGCATTATTCTGGTTAAGATATTCTTGCCCCTCAATTAGCTTTTCTTTCATTCGCTTAATTGATGTGCCATCACAATATGCCCCAGCGTTATTTTCTGAACCATCTATTCCATCCGTATCGCACGCAAGGGCAAAAATATTTTTTTTACCCATAATATTAAGCGCAAATGATAGTAAATATTCACTATTGCGCCCGCCTTTGCCTGATTTATTTTTTAAGGTGACGGTTGTTTCACCACCAGAAAGTAACAGAATTGGCGGTTTTAATATATGTTTTTTAGTAGCAATTTGGCGTGCTAAAAGCGCATGCTCTTTGCCAATTTCCCTTGCTTCCCCCTCAATCGCATCTGAAATTATATGAGTTTTAATATTCTGTTTTTCTGCCCAATTTGCCGCTGCTTGTAGCGACATTTGAGCATTAGCTATTAAAAAAACCTCATTATTATTAAATTCCTTGTCATTAGGAAATGGGGCTTGGCTTTTTTCGCTTTTTAGCCAATTCATTACCCTTTCTGGTAATTGTAAATCATAGTTTTTGATAACATCAAGCGCATCTTGGCGAGTAGTTCCATCAGCAATAGTAGGACCAGATGCAACTAATGCCGGCTCATCTCCCGGAACATCAGAAATCACCAAACTAACCACTTTTGCAGGATGTGCCGCCTTTGCCAAACGCCCTCCCTTTATCATGCTTAAATGTTTTCTGACACAATTCATCTTGGCAATCGGCACACCAGAAGCCAATAATGCTTGATTAACCGCCCGCTTGTCTTCAGCACTTAAATTACCTGCAGGCAGGCTTAATAAAGAAGAACCACCACCCGAAATTAGCGCCACCACCAAATCATTTTTAGTTAAATTGCTAATCAGATTTAGCATGCGCGTGGCAGCAATTTTACTATTCTCATCTGGCACGGGGTGAGCTGCAATGATGGTTTCAATTTGCTTTAGCTGTTTTTCATTATCCTTAGAGGTGACGATTAAACCTTCAAGCGCGCCATAATTAGCCTTTTGCCAAACCTTTTCAAACGCCAAAGCCATAGCAGCACTTGCCTTGCCAATTCCAATAATAATAGTGCGTCCCTTTGGTTTTTGAGGTAAATATTTATCAATTAAAATATTCGGGTCAGCCGCCGCCACTGCCTGATGAAAAAGCTCAATTAAAAATTGCTTTTCATTATTTATCAGAACTTTCTCCATCTGAATATTTAGCAACTAGATTTTTTGCAGCTTCATAAAGCTCTTGCCCATTAGGCGTATTATCAATCCATTGATCAATAGTTTTTTGCGCTGCCTCTTTCCAGAGATTAGTTTCTTCTTCATCAAGCACGATAATATTATTGCCTAAATTTTGCGCATATTGGCGGCTAACAATATCAGCCCTATCCATTGCTGCGCCAAAAGCTCCGGCAACCTTTATGCCGGAATTTTCATCAATTATATTTCGTAAATCTTCGGGTAAGTTTTCATAAGTCTCTTTATTCATCACTAGAGCAAAAGTCTGCGTATAAAGCCCTCTGTCACCTGAAAATTCCGTGTGATTTTGCACCAATTCGCTAATTTTTAGCGCCATAGTGACTTCCCAAGGTAGGGTCGTGCCATCAATCACCCCGCGAGAAAGCGCTTCAGGGACTTGCGGCACGGGCATGCCGATAGGTTCAGCACCTAAAGAGCTAAGCATATTATTGATAACCCTTGAGCCGCCACGAATTTTCATATTTTTAAGGTCGTCAAGTTCATTAATCGGATTTTTAGTATGAAATATTCCCGGCCCATGCGTATGCACCGCAATTAGCTTAACGTCCTTAAATTCGTCCATTGCATATTGTTCAACATAGGTCTGAAACGCCATTGAGCTCGCCTCTGCATTACTAACCATGAAGGGAGTTTCAAAAACCTCAGACTTTGGGAAACGACCCGGCGTATAGCCAAGCACCGTCCAAATAATATCAACAACGCCATTTTTTGCTTGGTCAAATAATTGAGGAGGCGAGCCGCCAAGCTGCATAGATGGATAAAGCTCAATCCTTATCTGCCCATTTGATTGAGCCTCAATATTTTCAGCCCAAGGCTTAATCGCATCTTGCGGAATTACTGAGGTGCTGGGCAAAAATTGATGTAAGCGCAATGTTACTACTTCATTTTTTTCTTCAGCTTTGGCAAAAGAGCCAGATAAAATGCCCAACAGAATAATTAAGGAGGCTAGGATTAAATAAGAATATTTACAAATATATTTCATTTTGACTTCGCTAATATAATAAACGCACCGCAAAAAGAGAAATTGCGGGGAATAGAATAAGTATTATCACCCTTATTATATCAGAGAGAATAAAAGGCAATACCCCTTTATAGGTTTCTTTCATACTGATATTTTTCGCCATTTTATTGATAATGAATAGATTAAGCCCAACTGGTGGGGTAATAAGCCCAACCTCAACCGCTATTAACACCAAAATCCCAAACCATATTCCAACTTCCACAGTTGAAAGCCCAAAATCCATATTTGTAATAATAGGGAAAAATATCGGCACAGTGAGCAAAATCATAGAAAGACTATCCATAATCATGCCAAATAATAAATAGATGATAAGAACAATAGCTAAAAATAAATAGGGGCTAATATTTTGTTCAGTGACAAAATTGGCTAATTCTTGCGGCAATTGGGTTAAAGCCAAAAATGAATTAAACAAATTAGCGCCAAAAATGATTAAAAAAATCATCGCCGTTGTTTTGGCCGTTTCAAGCCCGGCTTCAATAAAATTTTGCCAATTTAGCTTGCCATTAAAAAGCGCAAATAAAGCGGTAATAATTGCACCAATAGCTGCCGCTTCGGTTGGGGTAAAAATACCAAAATACATGCCCCCAACCACCAATAAAAATAATAAAATAACCTGCCAGATAGAAAAAATAGCGGCTAATTTTTCCTTTATGCTAGTTTTATCATTATTTAATGCTTCTTTTTCGTGACGGACAATGATTTTAATAGTTATCATATAACCAATGACAGCAAGTAAGGCTGGAATAATCGCCGCAATGAACATTTTAGCGATATTTTGTTCGGCAATGATAGAATAAATCACCAAAATTATAGAAGGCGGAATAAGTATGCCAAGCGTGCCACCAGCGGCTAAAGTCCCGGTTGCCATTGCGCCTGAATAACCATATTTTTTAAGCTCAGGCAGGGCAATTTTACCCATTGTGCCAGCGGTTGCTAGGGAAGAGCCGCAAATTGCCCCAAAGCCAGCACAAGCGCCAATTGAAGCCATAGCTAAGCTGCCTCTTTTATGCCCAACAATTTTTGCCGCTGCTGAAAATAAAGATTTTGACATGCCGCCAATGGTTGCAAAATTACCCATCAATAAAAATAGCGGGATTATTGAAAGCGAATAATTTGAAAAAGTTGCAAAAGTTAAATCATTTAGCTGATATAAAATTGGCATAAAAGAGCCACGCAGTAAAATATTACCAATCAGCGCAATAATAATCATTGCCAGAGCAATTGGAATGCGCAAAAAGATCAAAATAAGCAGCAAAGGAAAAGATATTATCCCCAAAAAAATATCACTCAAATTTTGCCCTCATTAATTTAAGTAAATCTCTTATGACGATAAAGCCCGCAATAAATACCCAAATATAAAGCGCAAATAAAGATAGGCTATAAGCTAAATAAAGCGGAATTTGTAAAATAAAGCTGGTTTCCCCATTTTGAAATTTTTCAATAGCGCCAATATTCATTCGCCAAGTTAAAAGAGAAGCAATTAAAAATATCAAACTATCGGCAATAAGATTGATTATTTTATTTATTTTTATGCTAAACCTCTCAGCAATAAAACTAACCTCAGCGTGCGCTCTTGTTAATTGCGCATAGGGCATGAAGGAAAAAACCGCAAAGGCTACGCCAAATTCAACTATTTCAAAATCGCCCTTAATAGAAGAAAACCCAAAAGGAATAAGCGCGCGCCCAATGATGGAAATAAGCACCATAATGCCAATGAGGGAAAGCATTATAGCTCCCAAAATTGCTAATGATTTAGCAAGCCACTCAAAAAACATGTTAATTTTATTTATTTTCTCTCTCATAAGAGAGTATTAACGTGGTGGGGCTGGTCTTGTCAGTAAAAAAATTGCCACTAATGTTAAGGTAGCGGCTAGTGCCAATATTATCCAAAGGGGTAAACCTATTAACCAAACTAAAAGAATAGAAAAAGCCATCATAATTATTGCTTGCGCTTTGGCAATAGAAGATATTGCCCCATATTTACGCCAATTGTGAATGGGAGGGCCAAGCGTTTTATGATTGAGCAACCAATCATTGATGCGTTTTGAGCCACGCGCAAAACAAAATGCCGCTAACAATAAGGGTGAAGTGGTCGGCACAATCGGGAGGAAAATCCCGATAACCCCAACACTTAAAGCAATAAAGCCCGCCACGACCCAAATAGCGCGCACAAAACTAGAAACAGCTATTTTGCCATTCTCTTTGCCATCTATTTCATCTTTTAATATTTCGGTCTTTGTTTCAATCATGCAAATTTGCTAACATATAAAGATGAATCATTAATAAAAATAATTATTGGCAATAAGTTTAATGTTAATAATTAATAACTAGCATTAAAATAATTTTACCTAACAGGCAAATAAATAATATGCCAAAGCAGAATAAATTTACCTATCTAAAAGATTATCAACCCTTTTCTTATGAAATCTCACAAGTTGAGATGAATTTTATTATTGAAGAAAAAAGCACCAAATGCACCACCCTTCTAAAAATAAAGCCAAAGGAAAATATAGATAAATATGCGCCACTTATTCTAAATGGTGATGGTTTAATTTTATCTTCTATTAAACTAAATGGTGCGCCACTCCCTTCAGAAAATTATAGCCTAACATCAGATGAGTTAAAAATTATTGCGCCTTCCAATAATTTATTCACACTAGAAATCACAACCATTCTAAAGCCTGATATGAATAGTGATTTAATGGGGCTTTATAAATCAAACGGCATTTATTGCACACAATGCGAGCCTGAAGGCTTTCGTCGCATTACTTATTTTCCCGATAGACCAGACGTACTTAGCACCTATCAGGTGCGCATTGAGGCGGATAAAAAACAATGCCCAATTTTGCTTGCAAATGGTAATTTAGTTGCACAAGGTGATTTAGATAATAATCGCCATTACGCAATTTGGCATGACCCACACAAAAAACCTTCTTATTTATTTGCGCTAGTAGCGGGTGATCTAGGCAGTATTGAAGATGAATTTATTACAAAATCAGGCAAAAAAATAAGCCTTAATATTTATTGTGAACATGGTAAAGAAAATAAATGTTTTTTTGCGATGGACGCCCTTAAACGCGCTATGAAATGGGACGAAGAATGTTTTTCCCGTGAATATGATTTAGATATTTTTAATATTGTAGCGGTTTCGGATTTTAACTTTGGCGCAATGGAAAATAAGGGGCTGAATATATTTAATGATAGGCTAATATTGGCTGACCCTAAAAGCGCTACCGATAAGGATTATGAAAGAATAGAAGCGGTTATTGCGCATGAATATTTTCATAATTGGACGGGTAATAGAATAACTCTAAAAAATTGGTTTCAACTTTGCTTAAAAGAGGGCTTAACCGTTTATCGCGATCAAGAATTTACTTCTGATATGCATTCAAGAGCAATTAAAAGAATTGAAGATGTGCGCCTTTTGCGCTCAGTGCAATTTCCTGAAGATGACGGCCCGTTAGCGCACCCGCCTCGCCCCGATAAATATCGTGAGATAGATAATTTTTATACTGCAACCGTTTATGAAAAGGGAGCAGAAATTGTTCGTATGTTAGCAATAATTTTAGGTAAAAAAGATTTTTCTAAAGGGTGTGAACTTTATTTTGAACGATATGATGGGCAGGCAATTACTATTGAAGATTGGATTAAAATATTTGAGAAAAGCGCTAAAATAGATTTAAGCCAATTTATAAAATGGTATTTTCAGGCAGGAACGCCAGAAGTTAATATTAATCAATCTTGGGATAGGGAAAATAAAATTCTCAAAGTCAAATTAAGCCAAAAGACCAAACCAAGCCCTTATAATGAAAAAACTGAACCAATGTTAATTCCCATTAAATTTGGACTTGTTGGCCTAAATGGAGCCGATATTAAATATTCTTTACATAGTGATTGTGAGGTAAAGGGAGATATTATTCTATTTAACAAAGAAAATGCCGAACTTATATTTACTAACCTAGCCACACGCCCCATTATTTCATTTTTTAGGGAATTTTCCGCCCCCATAAAAATTAAAACAAATCAAAAAAAGCAGGATAAATTTTTTCTAGCCCGCTATGATAGTGATGAATTTAACCGCTGGCAGGCAATCAATGATTTATTCATGAAGATTTTGCTTGATAATATCAATAATCCGCAAAGAGATGATTATTATGAAATTGAAAATCTTTCTGAAATATTAAGCGAAATATTGGCTGACAAACAATTAGATAATGCACTAAAATCTCTAATGTTAAGCGTGCCAGGTGAAAATATTCTGGCACAAAATATTGGACAAAATATAGATCCGCAAAAAATTCACCGAGTAAGACAAAAATTACTCTTTAATATTGGTAATAGACTATATTCTCACCTAGTTTTGACATATGATAATTTAGCCAAAATATGCTTACCCCATTCGCTTAAGGAAAAATCTGTTCAGGCGCGCCAATTACGTAATCAAGCCCTATCGCTTCTGCTTGCCAGTAAAGATAAAGCGGCTTTAGATTTAGCAGAGAAGCAATATTTTAGCGCCGACAATATGAGCGATAAAATGGCAGTGCTTAGTGCTATGGTTGCTTTTCAAGCAAAAAAAGCAAAAGCTCTACTTAAAGATTTTTATAACAATAATTGTGATGATTTACTTATTTATGATAAATATTTAATGCTTAATGCGCTTAATCCAACAGATGAATGTTTGGATAATATTAAGGCAATTTATAATTCTAGAAAATTTCCAAAATCTAACCCTAATAGATTACGCGCTTTAATTGGAACTTTTGCCAATGTAAATAGGGCGCAATTTGCCCAAATAAGCGGAGATGGCTTTGCCTTTATTATTGATGTTTGTAAAGAAATAGACAAAATAAATCCGCAAAGCGCGGCTGCTATCCTTAGCGCATTTGAAAGCTGGAAAATATTAGAGCCAAAAAGACGGCAATTAGCAAAAGAGGAATTACAGCGACTAAAGAAAGAAAAATTATCCAATAATCTAAATGATATTTTAGAGCGAATATTAGCTTAATTTACTTGCTCTGATTTGGATAAAATTAAGCAAGATTATCGTCTAAAAAAAAGAAATCCACAGCTTTTCAAAGAAAATTTTTTCGCTAAGTGATTCTTTTGACTCACCAATTTCATTTTCTAAATTAAAATTTAATTTTTCCCTAGACAGAAGTTGGTTAGTTGATTCAATATGTTAGCAGCAAATCAAAAATAGATTTTAGTTAAATTTTGGCGATTTTGAGCTTTGAACTTTTATATTTTAGGTGGGGCTAGTGGGATTATTTATAAATTTTACGCCCCTATAATGGAGGGAATTTGTGAAGAGCGGTATTTATTTAGAAATATTCTCGCTTCGCTGGTGGGCAATAATAGGAGTTGCTTTTCTTTCCCTTTCCTTATTTATTTGGTTTGATTATGCAAATTCTTTCCCCCAAAATAATGTTTCCAGCCAGCCAAAAGGACAGACAGAATTTACAGAGGTAATATTTAGCAATCCTATAAATCCGGCCAATAATAATATTCAAAAAACAGCTTCTCTTACTCCGATATTTATTCGCAGCTCAATTGGTTTTTTAATGGTATTTATTTTACTAAGCCTAATAAGTGCCCGCTCAAACAAAATTCCACAACAAAATGAGCAAAATATTATCAATCTATTAAAGGATAATTTACCCTTTGGGGTAGCTATTTGGTCAGAAAAAGGGGAGTTAATTGGTTGCAACTCGCTCTATCGCAATAAGTTAAATCTAACATTTATGGACGTAGAAAAGAACAAATCATATGTTGAAATTATGAATAAAATTAGGGGGAAAAATGGCTTCAAAATTGTTAGTGATGAAGAGCTTGTTCGCCAAATTGAAATAATCAACAATGAAGGTTCAACCATTTTCATAGATGAAAGGCCTTTTGGCGAAAATGGATTTATTTCTATAATCAGCGATATTAGCGATAAAATTAAGTTAGAAAAAGAACTTGCAAATATTAAGAAGACACAGCGATCATTAACCAGCCAATTACGTAAAGCAGCATTAAAGGCAGAAGCGGCCTCTCGCTCTAAAACTTCCTTTTTAGCCCATCTTAGCCATGATGTAAGAACCCCACTAACCCATATTATAGGTTTTGCCGAATTAATACAGCATCAAAATTTTGGTCCGATTGGTGATAAAAAATATCTTGAATATATTGAAACAATAAAATCTTCTGGCGAAAAATTGCTTATCTCTTTTTCCGAAATATTAGAATTGGCTCAGCTTGAAGGAGGCGATATTAGCTTAAAAAATGAAGATTTATTGCTTAGCGATCTGATAAAAAATATAATAAAAAAATATCGCCCGCGCGCTAAAAAAGCAGGCATAAAATTAAAATATAGCGCCTGTGAAGAAACATTACTACACGCCGATAGAATGTGCATTGAGAGAATGATCGGCAATATTGTTGAAAATTCAATTCAATTTACCAAAAAGGGTGGCGAGGTGAATATTAATGCATGGAAAGCTGATGATGGGGTAATATTAGAAATATCGGATAATGGTATTGGTATGTCCAAAGAACGGATTGCCGATTTATCTGAGCCATTTATATTGGGCGATGCCGCCTTTACGCGCGAGGGAGGCGTTGGGGTCGGAATTGCCATTTCACGCGCTATTGCCGAATTAAATGGGGGAGAATTGGTCATAGATTCAACTCCCTCCGTTGGCACGACAGTTGCTATTTCCCTCCCACTAACAGCTGAACAGAATATTGAAAATATTAAAGCTGCCTAAATAGTTTTAGACTGATAATATTCATTTGCAATTTGTGTAACACTTTTAGCCATTTTTGTAATGTCATTTTCCAAAAGTTCAAAATTTGGGTAGTTGGTAAGAAACGCCAATAAATCCTTAAAAGCGTCGCTCCATGATGAGTAATTTAACGGATCGGGCAAACATATGCTCATTGCCTGCAAAATTATACTATAGCAATTATGAATTTCGGCCAATCTTTCGTAATTTTTTATTATTTTAGCCCTGCCAAATTGTCTGATTTTTTCTCCAATATTTGCGCGCGGGTCTTTTAGAATCTTTCCCTCTAATAATTGAGCGCTTTGCACTAAAAATTCAATATCAATTAGACCACCCTCAATTAGCTTCAGATCAAATTTATGTTTCGCCTTTCTTTCCTTTCTAATTAGCGATTGCATATGTTTAACATCTGTAATAATTTTTTCAGGCGCAAAATCCATAGCTAAAATATTATCAATCGCCTTATGAACTTTTCTTTTCATATCGCCCTCTGATACTACAATTCTTGCACGGGTAAGGGCTAAATGTTCCCAAGTCCAGGCTTTTTCTTTTTGATATTTGACAAATGCAGAAAAACTAGTTGCCAAAGGCCCCGCATTACCAGAGGGGCGCAAACGCATATCAGCTTCATAAAGCACCCCTTCAGCGGTTGGCGCGCTCAAAGCGGCTAATAATCTTTGCGTAAGGCGCGAGTAATAATGATTAAGGGCAAGTTTTTTTTCTCCATCAGAATATTCACTATGCTCTGGCGCATCATAAAGAAGAATAAAATCAAGATCTGAGGTCGCTGTCATTTCCCTACTGGCCATTTTGCCAAACGCCAATAAAGAAGATTTTGCTCCCCTTATAATCCCATGTTTTTTTATAAATTCTTTTTGCACCGCTAGGAATAGTTTTTGTAATAATGTTTGCGCCAAATTTGTAAATTGTTCTCCTGCGCGCTCTGCACTAATTGTTGCGGCAATAAATCCCGCTCCAATAAGAAATTTTTGCTCCTGCCCGATTATTCGAGCCCTGTCTATCAAATCTTCAAATGAGTTTGCCTGCGCTAGAAAATCCTCTATTTTTTGCCGCATTAATTTTTCGTCACTAATGCCATTTACAAAGGCAGGATCTATCATTCCGTCCATAACATGAGCGCGCTGAATTACTTTTTCAGCCATTCTTGGCGCGCTGGCCATAAAGGTGACTAAGGTTTGACATATATTTTCATTATTTCTTAAAAGGGAAAAAAGCTCTACACCGGCTGGAAATTTTGAAAGAAAATGATCAAAGCGTGCTAATGCTTCATCAGCATTTCCACCTTTGGCAAGAATTCTTAAAAGAGAAGGCAAAAGTTCGGTTAGGTGGGCGCGTGCCGCACTTGCCCTAGTCGCAGGATAGGAGCCATAATGCCATTTTCTTATCGTGCTTGAAGCTAATTTTGCATTTCTAAAGCCCAAAGCCTCTAAACTATCTAAAGTTGCCGGATCATCATCCGTTCCCGTAAAAACTAAATTACCAATATCACTTGCCAAACTAGTTTGTTCAGCAAATAAATCGGCATAATATTTCATAGTGCTGGCAAGAAAATTACGATATTTTTGCTTAAATTTTTCAACATCCCCCTCCCCCATTAAATTAGCTATTATTGCTATATTTTCATTTTTTTCCGGCATAATATGCGTTTGTTCATCGCGTAACATTTGCAAGCGATTTTCAACTGCCCGCAAATACCAATAGGCTCTGGTTAAATTCTTTTCGGCCTCTTTAGAAATCCAATTTGCCTTAGCCAAAGCCTTTAATGCTTTGGTGCTCGCGCGTTCACGCAAATTAACATCACGACCTCCGGCGATTAATTGTTGAGTTTGCACAAAAAATTCAATTTCGCGTATTCCTCCGCGCCCTAATTTTACATTATGCCCCTCAACTCTGGCTTGTCCTATAGTTTTAGAAATATTTATTTGTCGCTTCATGGCCTGAATATCGGCAATAGTTGCAAAATCAAGATGTTTTCGCCAAATAAAGGGCACTAATTGGCGTAAAAAATCTTTTGCAACATTCTTATCCCCTGCTGCCGGACGCGCCTTTATCCAAGCTGCCCGCTCCCAATTTTGCCCGCGTGATTCATAATAAGATAAAGCCGCATCAACAGAAATAGCCACAGGGGTTGAACCAGGATCTGGACGAAGACGTAAATCACAGCGAAAAACATAACCATCTGCGCTTCTATCTTCCATTATAGAAACAAGCGAGCGCATTATGCGCGAATAAAATTGCACAGCCTCACTTGAATTGGGCAAAATATTTTTTTGCAAATCAAAAAAGGCAACAATATCTATATCGGAAGAATAATTTAATTCACATCCCCCATGTTTACCCAATGCAAAAATTGCTAAACCGCAATTTGCCGCATTTGCCTTATTGGCCGGCAGATTTATTTTGCCCTTTTTGGCTGCGGCAGAAATCAAAAAATCTAAAATCAACTCAAGCGAAATATCAGCAAATTCAGCCAATATTGCACTGGCTCTCTTTGTTGATATTACATCTCCCAATTCAGCTATTGCTAAAAGCAGCGCATATTTAGATTTTGCCCGGCGTAATATTTTTTGTAATTCCTCCTTATCGCTAGCTAAATGAGCAGAGCGCTTGACCTCAGTTTTTATTATTTCTATTTGCTCTTCTAATATATTATTTAGAGCATTAATTAAAAAATCAGTATTTTTTATAGATAAATCAAATAGGTAAGAAGAATAGCTAAGAATTGGTTTTAGGGTTGACTCTGCCCTTATAATTATTTCTTTTTGCTCCTTAGAGAGAGTTTCTAAAAAAGATTTATAGGGTCTAGCTCTTTCTTTATCAATATTAGGTAGGGGCTTTAATTGATCAATTAAGCGCATCAAATTGCCCCTAAGGAAAAATCAATTTTTGCCTTTTGGCAATGAAATAATTGCCCTAAGTCCGGGTTGATTATCTCTAAGAATAAGTTGGCCATTATGTAATTTTGCCACCGCTTTAACAAGCGCCAGACCGAGTCCAAAGCCGGGATCTGAACGGCTTTTTTCCAATCTAACAAAACGCTCAGTTGCTCTTTCAATGTCCTTTTTGGGAATACCACGCCCATTATCTGCAACCTCAATTTCAACCCTATCATTTATTTCTCTTGTCGCCAGAAATATTTTAATATTTTTTTGCTCCCCCCCGCCGGCATATTTTATAGCGTTCTCCAGCAAATTAACAAGTGCTTGCATTATCAGTTCACGATTTGCAATAATGATCATTGAGCCGCTTATTTTTGTCTCTAATTCATATCCCTCTTCTTCAGCAAGGGGAGAATAAAGGTCGGCTATATCATTTACCACTTCATTAACGTCAAATTGTTTGAAAGAGCCTGAAGGAGTGCCCGCTTTAATTCTTGCAATTAATAATAGGGCATTAAATATTTTTATTAATTGATCACTTTCCTTAATATTCTCTTCTAATGCTCTTATTCTGTCCTTATCACTTGCCCCTTTCCGTAGCGCCGCCTCTGCCTTATTGCGCATTCTGGTTAGGGGGGTTTTAAGATCGTGGGCAACATTATCGCTAACTTCCTTAAGACCAATCATTAATTGCTCAATCCTATCCAGCATATTATTCAGGGAAGTTGCCAGACGATCAAATTCATCATTGCGTTTTGTAACCGGAATACGTTCTGATAAATTACCCGTCATTATTTTTTCAGAAGTATTGGAAATTATATCAATTCGTCGCAAAACCCGCATCGCTGTCAGCCCGCCAGTTATAAGAGAGAGAATAACTATACCAATTACTCCAAACAGAAAGCCACGAAAAATAATCGCCGTATAGCCGCGCCTTTCAACAATATCACGCCCGACAATGAGGCGAAAACCATCATTTAAGCCAATTGAATATATTAGCGCATATCCCTTTTTACGTTTACGATTATCATTATCAAAAAAAACAAGCTCTTGCTTATAATCAATAGTATAAATTCCATCGCGCAATAATACATTTCTTGGAAAGCTAGAAAAATTGCCAACCAGCATCCGCCCCTGATTATCGCCAAGATAATATATGCCCTTACCGGGTCTTCTGGCTAAATTTTGCACCGCATTGGCAACTGCGCGAATTGAGCGTCTTTTCTCTAATCTTTTTAATTCATTAATCTCGCGCAAAATTGCCTGCGCTTGTGAGCGCTGAATTTGTATTGAAGATTGATAAGCCATAAAGGCAAGCAGGCTAATTGAAGCCAAGACAAAAATAAGAATAAAAATTGCAGTCAAACGAAAGGTAGTTGTGCGCCAAAGGCGCAAAAATCTTGGCTTAGCTGTCATTTATCATATACCCCGCACCACGAATAGTGCGTAAAAGCGCCGGCTCAAACCCCTTATCTATTTTTGCTCTGAGACGCGAAATATGCACATCAATAACATTTGTTTGTGGATCAAAATGATAATCCCATACATTTTCTAACAGCATGGTGCGTGTAACAACCTGTCCTGAATGTTTCATTAAATATTCTAATAAGCGAAATTCACGCGGTTGCAATAATATCTCCTTTCCATCGCGCTTAACCTTACGTGATAGCCTGTCTAAAGTTAGAGTTCCAACCTGAAAAATATTGGTATTTTCCAGCGGATTAGAGCGACGCGCCAAAATCTCAACCCGCGCTAATAATTCAGAAAAAGCATAAGGTTTGGTAAGATAATCATCTCCTCCCGAGCGTAAACCTGTCACACGATCATCAACTTCACCAAGTGCTGATAAAATAAGCACCGGAGTTTTATTCCCCTCCGCCCGAAGGCTCTCAATTATTGAAAGCCCATCGCGGCGCGGCAGCATACGGTCAATAATTAACACATCATAATCCATATCGCTCGCCATAGCATAGCCCGTTTCCCCATCCGTTGCATGGTGAGTTACATGTCCTGCTTCATCAAGCGCTTGCAATAGATAAGAGGCAGCCTCTCTATCATCTTCGACCAGTAATATTTTCATATTTCCGTCCGCATTTTCTGCCCTAAATATTTTGCTAAATATTCCTCGACCCTATTATTAAATCGGCCTCAAACGGGGGAATTTGAGGCCGAAAATGGTTTATTGGTCTTTATTAGTCTAGGGGCAAACCAATAAACCTAATATTTCCTCCACGCTCCGCCTTAATTAACACGGTTGCGCGTTTTTCAGATCTGACCCGATCTAAAATTTCCTCTAATTGCATAATATTATTAACCGGCAAATTATCTACTTCCAAAATTACATCACCGGCTCTTAACCCCTTATTAGCGGCTCTGCTGCCTTCCTCTACATCCTCAATCAATAGTCCGTCACCATTTTTATTTGGGCTGACAATAAGACCAATGGAAGATAGTTCCGGCTCTATCTGATAATCAGGTGTAGGGGGTCTTTGGTTTGGCGCCTGCGCCATTTTCTCATCAAGAGTTGCCAATTTGACATTAAATTCAATATTTCTTCCATTACGCCAAACTTTAACATTCACCCTTTCTCCTGGAGCAATAGAACCAATTTTGCGTGAAAGATCTTTGGCATCATCAATAGGCTCGCCATTTACCTCCACAATAATATCACCAGATTTAATACCCGCTTTTAGGGCTGGTGCACCTTTAGTTGGCTGAGTTACAAGCGCCCCACGTGCGGTTGGCAAACCCACAGAATCGGCAATATCTCTGGTTACATCCTGAATTGAAACGCCCAAAAATCCGCGCGTTACAACCCCATCATCCTTTAGGTCCTCTACAATTTGCTGCACAATTGTGCTGGGAATTGCAAAGGCAATACCAACATTACCACCAGTAGGTGAGAAAATAGCCGTATTAACCCCAACAACCTCACCCTTTAGGTTAAAGGCTGGACCGCCGGAATTACCCCTATTTATCGCTGCGTCAATTTGCAAAAAATCACCATAGGAATTTACATTAATATCGCGTCCGCGCGCTGAAATTATTCCCGCTGTTACTGATGATCCAAGCCCAAATGGATTACCAACCGCAATTACCCAATCGCCAATCCTACCCTCATCTTTGGCAAATTCAACAAAGGGCAATTCCTTATCACTATCAACTTTTAACAACGCTAAATCGGTGCGCACATCAGTGCCGATAATCTGCGCCTCTAATTCATCGCCATTATCAAATATGACTGTAACCTTATCGGCATTTTCAACCACGTGATTATTGGTAACAATATAACCATCGGTAGAAATTACAAAACCTGAGCCGGCCGCCTGGAAAATGCGCTCCTTTGGAACGGGCATTCTATATGGTGAGCCAAATTCCTCAAAAAAACGTCTAAATGGGTGATCTTGGGGCAAATCAGGAAAATCAAAATTAAATCCATAGGAGCGTCCAAAACGGCTTATTTGTTCTTTGCCCTCAACCTGAATTGAAACCACTGCTGGTTTTACCGATTCTACCAAATCAGCAAATGAAGCCGGTATTGTAGGCTGAATTTCTGTTTGCGCAATTGCCCCCGTTGCTATTAAAGACGTTGCTCCAACCGAGCCAAGCGCCATAGAAATACTCAAAGCAGAAACTCCAATTAAGCGAGTGGCAGGCATTATTAAATTTTTCATTATCATCTCCAACTGTTAAATTTTCAAAATAGTTATATTAGTTCCTACCTTTCCGTTTCGTGACATCAATATTACAATTTGGTAATGTTGCGGGCAAAAATGTGGCATAAGAATGGAAGAAAATTGCTAAAAATTAGTCTCTAAATCAAGCAACTAATCTCCATCAGCTAACTAATCTGCTGATACCAAAGCCCTAGCTACGTCACACAACGCCGCACCATTTGCACAAGCAATATTAATGTAATTATTAAATAAGAATAGAAAATAGAGTTACAAGGATTAGACCTCTTCAAACTCAATTATTATCTCATCAACTGCTAAAATTGAGCCAAGCTCAATATTTAATTTTTTAACCCTTCCCCGCTTACTGGCATAAAGAATATTTTCCATTTTCATTGCTTCAATAATTGCCAAACTCTGCCCCTCTTCAACAATATCGCCTTCTTTTACGTCGATTCGGCTAATTTGTCCGGGCATTGGACAAAGCAAAAATCTACTCATATCAGGTGGTGCTTTTTGCGGCATATATTTCATTAAATGGGCAATTTTTTTTGGCAAAATTATTGCACTTATATCAGCCCCCAAATAACGAATATTAAAAATTGCATTCTGTCGATTAACTTTTAATATTGTCTCATTTTCCTTATCATAAATAATCTTCGCAATTATTGCGCCAAAGCGCCATAAAAAATCAGAAAGATGAACTTCATTATTATCTATTTTAACATGCCAGCCACTATTATTCTTTTTCACAGATATTTCATATTGCTTATTTTTGATAAATATTACCCATTCCATATAATTATTTTTTATCTGCCCCATTCGCTCATCAAGCCTATATTGCATCAGGGCAATTGTAATAAGCACATTTTGCAATTGTTCCTTATTTAACTTCGCTCCAGAAAAACCATTCGCAAATTCTTCGGCAATATAGGCGGTGCTTATATCACCTTTTTGAAAGCGTTTTTGCCCCATAACTGTTTGTAAAAAATCAATATTATTGCCTACCCCTTCAAGCGCAAATTCGCTTAGAGCATTTTGCATTAAATTTATTGCTTCTTTACGAGAAGGCGCAAAAGTGCATAATTTAGCAATCATTGGGTCATAAAAGGGAGAAATAACTGCCCCTTCATAAACACCACTATCATTACGAACTATTAACCTATCTGAAAATATTTCCTTTGGGGGACGATAAGTTTTTAAGCGACCGGTGGAGGGTAGGAAATTTCTCTTTGGATCTTCTGCATATATGCGACATTCAATTGCCGAGCCTACTAATTTAATATCTTCCTGCGCTATTTGTAATTTTTTGCCGGCTGCAATTTGTAACATTTGCTCAACCAGATCAATATTTGTAACCAGTTCAGTTACTGGATGTTCAACTTGCAGGCGAGTATTCATTTCCAAAAAATAAAAATTCTTCTCTTTATCTACTATAAATTCAACCGTCCCCGCCGAATAATAGTCAACTGCTTTGGCCAGCATAATTGCTTGCTCGCCCATTTTTTTTCGCGTTTCTTCATCAAGAAAGGGGCTGGGGGCTTCCTCAATTATTTTTTGATTGCGCCTTTGAATTGAACATTCCCTTTCGCCCAGATAAATTATATTGCCAAACTTATCCCCAAGCACCTGAATTTCAATATGGCGCGGTTTTTCAATATATTTTTCAATAAATATCCTATCATCAGCAAAAGAAGCGCCAGCCTCTGATTTAGCTCTGGCAAAACCTTCAATAGTTTCTGCATCATTATAGGCAATTCTCATTCCCTTACCCCCGCCCCCCGCTGAAGCCTTTATCATTATTGGGTAGGTGATTTGGTTAGCAATTTTCACTGCCTGTTCGGCATTTTCAATCAAACCCATATAGCCGGGAATAATTGAAACACCCGCCCCTTTAGCAATCTCCTTTGAAGTTATCTTATCACCCATTGCCCTGATGGCTTCGCTATTTGGGCCAATAAAAACAATATTTTCCTTTTCAAGGGATTCACAAAAAAAGGGATTTTCTGAAAGAAAGCCATAACCCGGATGCACAGCCTCAGCTCCTGTTTGCTTACATGCTTTAATAATTTTATCAATATTCAGATAGCTTTCACTGGCACTAGAGGCTCCAATATATATTGCTTCATCAGCATTTGAGACGTGTAAGGATTCTTCGTCAGCATCTGAATAAATTGCAACTGTCTTTACTCCCATTTTTTTGGCAGTTTTTATTATTCTAACGGCAATTTCCCCCCTATTTGCAATAAGGATTTTTTTGAACATAACTCCCTCCCCTGCCAACTTAACTTAGCTAATTTTATTTCCCTTTTCTAATCTAAAGGGGAATATTATCATGTTTTTTAGGTGGCATTTGCATTTGTTTATTTTTCAAAGTTGAAAATGCCCTTATTAGACGTTTCCTACTATTATGCGGCATTATCACATCATCAATAAAGCCGCGCTCTGCGGCAATAAATGGATTAGCAAAACGTTTTTCATATTGTTCTGTTCGCTGAGCTATTTTTTCTGCATCTCCTAATTCATTACGATAAAGAATTTCAACCGCCCCCTTTGCTCCCATCACCGCAATTTCCGCGCTTGGCCAGGCATAATTTACATCTGCACGAATATGTTTTGAAGCCATCACATCATAAGCGCCACCGTAGGCTTTGCGCGTAATTAACGTAACTTTAGGAACGCTAGCCTGAGCATAAGCAAATAATAATTTTGCTCCATGTTTAATAATACCGCCATATTCCTGATCGGTGCCAGGCAAAAAACCTGGCACATCAACAAGGGTTAAAATGGGAATATTAAAACAATCACAAAAGCGAATAAAACGCGCAGCCTTCTTTGAAGCATTTATATCCAAACAACCCGCAAGCACCATTGGCTGATTGGCAATAAGACCAACAACCTCACCATCAAGACGCAGAAAGCCAATTATAATATTTTTTGCATGTTCTGCCTGTAATTCTAAAAAATCCCCCTCATCGGCAATTTTTTCTACTATTTCATGCATATCATATGGCTGATTGGCATTTTTGGGAATTATACTGTCAAGACTATAGTCAATTCTGTTTTTATCATCTTCAGTTTTTAGGAATGGTGCTTTTTCCCGCGAATTCATAGGCAAAAATGAAAATAGGCGACGAATTGCAATTAATGTCTCAATATCATTTTCAAAGGCTGCATCGGCAACCGAAGATTTTTTTATATGTGTATTGGCCCCACCCAGCTCTTCTGCCGTAACTATTTCATTGGTTACAGTTTTTACAACATCCGGACCGGTTACAAACATATATGAACTATCTTTGACCATATAAATAAAATCGGTCATAGCCGGCGAATAAACAGCCCCTCCGGCGCAGGGCCCCATAATAGCTGAAATTTGGGGAATGGAACCTGAGGCCTGAGCATTGCGCCAAAAAACTTCGGCATAGCCACCAAGAGAGGCAACGCCCTCCTGAATACGTGCCCCTCCACTATCATTAAGGCCAATAATGGGGGCACCATTTTGCACAGCCAAATCCATAATTTTACATATTTTTTGCGCATGGGTTTCGCTTAAAGAGCCGCCAAAAACCGTAAAATCCTGAGAAAAAACATAGACCATACGCCCGTTAATCGTTCCCCATCCTGTTACCACACCATCGCCGGCAACTTGCTGTTTTTCCATGCCAAAATCATTACAGCGATGAGTGACGAACATATCATATTCTTCAAATGAATCTTCATCTAACAAAATATCAAGCCGCTCTCTGGCGGTTAATTTACCCTTTTCATGCTGCCTTTTTATTCGCGCCTGCCCTCCCCCCAATCGCGCCTGCTGACGCCTTTTTTCTAACTCATTAATTATTTTTTTCATTTTTTCCTATTTCCCCCATTTCTCCCCCCCTTTGCTATTTTGCTTTTCTGGCGTGCGAAAGGACTAGCCACACAAATAGAATATTTTGCTAAGTTGATAAAGAAAAGAGTGCAAATTATTTTTTCTCAACTCTTTCAAGCCTATTTATCAGAGCAAAGGCTAAAAATAGCGCTAAAATAGCAAATGGAACTGAGCCAATAGTCGCTCCCCAAATAATACCTTTAAGGCCAGCAAAATAAGCCCCAACCCAAATAAAGGGCAAAACACCTATAGTCTGGCGCGACCAGTTAAGCATAGTTGCCCAAAGAGGATATCCAAGATTATTAAATGTGGCGTTGGTAATAAATAATAGCCCATTAAAAAAGAAGGAAGCAGCAAAAACAGAGGCGAATAAATCTATCATTAATGCCATATCGCCCTTAGCAGAATATATTTGTTTAATTAAATCACTTCCCAAAAATAATAATAACCATGCAAAAGCAACATAATAAAGATTAAATTTAATAGCATCAATTAAGGTCTGGCGCACCCTATCATATTGTTTAGCCCCCGCATTTTGTCCAATAATCGGCCCAACCGCGCCCGAGAGAGCAAAAATAACCCCAAAAACTATAGGAATAATCCTATCAACAACCGCCTGGCCAGCTATTGCCCCATCACCATAAGAACTTATCGCCTGCGCAATTATAAAGGCACCAATGGGGGCGGCAATATTGGTTAAAATTGCCGGCAGAGCAAATTTTAATAAATGCTGCAAATCGGCAAGAAAACGCCCAATATTTGGCCATCTAAGCATATTGTGCACACTAATCAAATAATAAAGCCCTAAAAGGGCAAAACCAACTCTGACAATAGCAACCACAATTGCCGCCCCCTTTATTTCCAGCCCCAACCAAAAAATAAAAATTGGATCTAATATTGCGACCATAATTCCACCAGCCAAAGTAATAATCATTGCTCTTTTGGCATCACCCCTGGCGCGCAATATACCCATTGCCACCACCCCAATGGCAAAAAACGGGGTGGTCGGTAGAATAATTTGCAAATATATCCGGGCATGAGATAAAGTTTGTCCATATGTATTCAAAATAGCTAATAATTGATTGAGCAATATTAATAAAATGGCAGCGATAGCCGCATTTACGAGAAAGGCAAAAATAATAGAACTTGCAGCATAAGAATAGGCCGTTAATTCTTTCCCCGCTCCAAGCGCACGTGCAACAATGACCGAGGCACCTATCATTAAGCCAATAGAAATACCAATAATAAAGGCAATAATATAGGCCGCACGTCCAACAGCCGCCGTTTGTGTTGTATCATTTAACAAAGAAATATAATAAAGCGAAATAGCATCAACAAAAAACACCGCCATCAAACCAATGGCAGATGTTGAAGTCATTATTAAAACATGGCGCATTGTTGAGCCAGTGGTAAATACCGCCTTTTTCATAAAATTACCCAACAATCACCATTTAATGAATTAAATATAAGCGAAATGACCACAGCAATAATATAGTCTCACCTATGAAGGCCTAACTCATAAATTCTGCTAGCGCAAGAATAATTAAGGTAATGCCGCAAAGCCTTCTTTGAAACCGTTTAACGAAACGGGAATACCTATGCCCTCTTCCGGCGTTTTGAATATGACAAAAATTGCCGTTTTGCCTTCTGATAGAATTTTGATTAATTCATCATCCATTACGACTTCGGCAACACAGCCATTAGGCAAACAGCGCACAAAGGCTACCCTGCCCATATCGGTGCCATCGACATTCAAACCTAAACCATTAGGTAATAATATCCCAAGTGGCGCTAAAATGCGTAATAATGTCGCCTTTTTATCAGCTGTTTTCAGAACGATAACCGAAAGGCCGACATTTGGCTGGTCTTCAGCGCTAACATTTTGAATTATTGCACATTGCTCAGAACTAGCACCGGGTGGAGTATCGCAACTCATTTGCCAATCAACATATTGCGCCTTTACAATTCCCTGCGCCAAACTATTTACTGAGGTAAATATTGCAAAAATAAAAATAAACAGACTTAGGGAAATAAATTTAATATAATTGGCAATGAAATTATTCACTTTACAAAATCTCCAAACAAACAAATTATAATGACCATATGATAATTAGAATTAACAATATTTTTATTAAAGGCAAACATTAAACTGCGGCATGGATATGGCAATAAACCAAATTTACTCTGAGTAGCCTGAAAGGATAATTATTTTGCAGGATTTAGATAAAATTTATTCAGAAATAATTACCGAGTTAGAGAAAAAGAATAAACCTAAAATTACCCCGATATCGCGTAGTTTTTTGGGTCTGTTTATCGCTCTGATAATAATATTTATAGCTAATGGTCTTTGGCAGATTAAACAATATAGCGCCCAAAATGAGTTTAAGGAATATATGGTTTCGCAGGCAAATTCTATCCCCATTTCTCTAGATAATGGATCAGAATGGGATAATATTGATGAAAATATATATTTATTCAGACCAATAATTTTAGAAGGTAATTATCTGGATAAGATACCTGTTTGCATAATAGATAATATAAAAACTATAAATGGCAAAAAAGAGATTTGCTGGATTATGGCGCCTTTCAGACTAAGTTCAGGCGGAATAGTCATTATTAATCGGGGATTTATAGAGCGAATAAAAAATATGGATTTGCCTCTTCTTAAGCCGCCTTTGGAAAAATTAGAGCTTATTGGCACTGGAGAAGCCACAAAAGAGGTAGGACCATTTACAGCTGGCCCTGATATTAAGAATAATATAGAATATGTGCAATCAATTTCTAGAATTGCTGCAATATTAAATTTACCTGATGAAATAATAGCCCCATTTTTTGTTAAGCTAAAGAATGGACAACCAACAGCGCTGAAAATAAATGAAGCGCAAACTAGCATAAATAATTATTATCTCATATTTGCCATTATTAGCTTTTCGCTTGCTTTTATCACATTTTTATTTATTACAATTTTTTCATGGCTAAAGGTTAGGCAATTAAAATCAATCAGGAAATATTCAAAAATATAGCTTCGCTAATTGTGAGCTTACTCTTAAGGCGTGAAAATATTAATTTTGAAATATGATAATATAGTGCAAATTAAAGATTATTTTGCGGATAAATAAATGAAATTTATTTCAACTAGGGGAAAAGCCCCAATTGTTGGTTTTTGTGATTGTGTTCTTAGCGGGCTGGCTAGCGATGGCGGGCTTTATTTACCACAATTTTGGCCACAAATATCTGAAACAGAAATTGCCTCTTTTGCTAATAAACAATTCACACAAATTGCTTTCGCTATTATTTCCCGCTTTTGCGAAGGTGAAATAAATAATGAAATTTTAGCCAATATTATAAATAAATCTTATGAAAATTTTACCCACCCATCGGTTACTCCCATAGTGGAAATTGCTCCTTCTCATTTTGTACTTGAGCTTTTTCACGGCCCAACTTTGGCCTTCAAAGATGTTGCAATGCAATTTTTAGCCAGATTAATGAACCATATTTTATCGGAACAAAATAAACGAGCAACCATAATTGGCGCTACTTCTGGCGATACGGGTTCCGCTGCCATTGAAGCCTTCAAAGAACAGGATAATATTGATATTTTTATTCTGCACCCCAAAGATCGCACCTCAGAAATTCAACGTCGCCAGATGACAACGGTGCTTAATAAGAATGTTTTCAACATTGCAATAAAGGGGAATTTTGACGATTGTCAGAAAATTGTCAAAGATCTTTTTACTGATGAAAATTTTCGTACTGATTTTTCTCTCTCCGGAGTAAATTCAATAAATTGGGGCAGAATTTTAGCCCAAATTACCTATTATTTTAAGGCCGGCGCAGATTTAGGCGCGCCTTTTAGAGAAATTGACTTTTGTGTTCCAACCGGAAATTTTGGCGATATTTTTGCCGGCTATGCCGCGAAAAAAATGGGTCTGCCAATCAGACATTTAATAATTGCCACAAATGAAAATGATATTTTGGCCAGAGCAATTAATAATGGACGTTATGAAATAGCAAAAGTAATTCCTACAAGCTCCCCTTCAATGGATATTCAAATTTCCTCAAATTTTGAGCGCTTATTATTTTTATCTTTAGAAAAAGACGCAGAACAACTTTGCTCCCTTATGAATTCACTGAAACAATCGGGTAAATTTACCCTCCCACAAAATGCTCTTAGGAGGATAAGAAAAGACTTTCTAGCTAAAAGCGCCACCCAAGAGGAAGTTAACAAAACTATTGCTAGAATTTATGATAATTCAAACTATTTAATCGACCCGCACACAGCGGTTGCGATAAATATTGCTGAAAAATTAAAAGATGATAAATGCCAAATTATAAGCCTAGCAACTGCTCACCCCGCCAAATTCCCCGATGCTGTAAAAAATGCTAGCGGTAAAACCCCTAAATTACCGGCATTTTTGGCTGACATTTTATATAAAGAAGAAAAAATGCAAATTTTGCCCAATGACGCAAATTTAGTAAAAAATTTTATCGCGCAAAATAGTCGGGCTAAAAATCAGCAAAATCAATTAAGAGGGTAAATAGTGAAAGTAAGAACCACCACTCTAAAAAATAATATGGTTGTTTTAACCGATAATATTCCCCATTTGGAGAGTGCCTCTTTGGGCATTTGGGCGAAGTCCGGCTCTCGTTTTGAGGAGGAAAATGAGCATGGTATTTCCCATTTATTAGAGCATATGGCATTTAAGGGCACGAAAAACCGCAGCGCACGGCAAATTGCCGAACAAATTGAAAATGTTGGCGGAGAGTTAAATGCAGCTACATCTATTGAACATACCGGATATTTTGCGCGTATCCTAAAAGAAGATAGTCCTTTGGCTGCTGAAATATTATCTGATATTTTGCAAAATTCAATTTTTGATGCACAAGAATTAAAACGCGAACAACAAGTCATTGTGCAGGAAATTGGCGCCTCTCATGATGATCCCGATGAGCAGGTTTTTGATAATTTTCTCCTAACCGCCTATCCTAATCAATCCATTGGTAGACCAATTTTAGGAACTGTAGAATCGGTTTGTAATTTTACTCCCAACGCTATTCGTTCATATATGCAAAAAAATTATGTCGGCGATAGAATGATAGTAACAGCGGCAGGCAATATAGATCATTTTAAGCTTGTTGAAATTATTGAAAAATATTTTAGCAAAATTGCTCCAGACGGGGCAAAAAAACCACAAATGGCCAAATATATTGGCGGGGACAAAAGAATTATTTCCAAACATGAGCAGGTGCATATTTTGCTCGGGATTGAGGGGCGCGCTTATAATGCGGATGGCTATTATGCGTGCCAGATATTAGCAAAAATTTTAGGCGGTGGTATGAGCTCTCGTCTTTTTCAGAACTTACGCGAAAAACGTGGCCTTTGCTATTCAATTTATGCTTTTAGCTGGTCTTTTGCCGATAGTGGAATTTTAGCTATTTCTAGCGCTACGGGACCCGAACAAATTAGCGAATTAGTTCCGCTGATTATTGATGAGCTAAAATATGCTACGCAAAATATAAGCGAAGAAGAAGTCATAAGGGTAAGAAATCAGATTAGAGCCAGCCTGTTAATGTCTCTTGAAAGCCCAACTGCCCGCTCAGCCCAATTAGCAAGGCAGCAAATATTATGGGGACGACCAATTCCTATGGCAGAAATGATTGAACGTATTAATAAAATCACCGCCAATAGGGTAAAGCAAATAGCTATAGAACTATTAGATAAGGTCAAACCTACTATTTCCGCTTTGGGGCCGGTGGGGAGTTTAGCAGACTATCAGACGATAAAAAAATATTTTTCTAAATAATGAGATTTTGCCCAAATTTTCCAGTAACAATAAATTTTTTTCAATCTCTAACGAAAATATTTTATTGCGTTTTGCAAAAATGAGCGATTATCAAGAATGGGAAAAAATTTTTACAAAATTATTTGCAAATTAATGACAAATAGCGCGATCATGTGCTTTATGCACTTACAGAGGAAAAATATTTTTTTGCAGCAAAATAAGGCAAATATTTATAATTAATATAATTAGGAAATTTTACATTTAATGAACAAATTAAAAAATCTTATCTTTTTCCTGTTTTTTTTCTTTAGTAGCATTATCGCTTCTATTGCTTTTGAAGTTATTCAGGTGCCCGATTCGATTAATGCTATTAATATAAGCGAGGCGGTGGATATTGTTGATGGCAAGGAGGGACGAGTGCAACTTACAACCGCCGCTAGTGAAGATGGGATTATCAGAAATATTGAAGTATTAGCGGTAGATGAAAATACTAACCCTAAATGGGCTTTATTCGCGCTAGAAAATAATAGTGATGTGCAAATTGAACGTCTTTTGGTTGCGCCATTTTTTTCTCTTGCTAATTCCTCAATTATAAATCCTGATTTGGGAGCAAAGAGGATTAATTTTCTTACCGCCAGTCATGGGCTGCGCCCCAAAAGAATTACCGACTATGAAGCCGATGTTTTTTCTATAACAATAGATCCCGGAGCAAGGGTTACTTATATTGCCGAATTATCTGCTGAAAAATTGCCCGATCTTTATTTATGGAAGGCTGATGCCTATCGTAATTATGTAAACTCTTTCACCCTATTTCGTGGCACTGTGCTTGGAATTGCGGGGCTTGCGGCGGTATTTTTATCTATTATGTTTGTCGTTAAGGGGCGGGGCATATTCCCGGCTACTGCTATATTTGCATGGGTGGTGCTGGCCTATTTGCTGATAGATTTTGGCATTATGGGGCGTTTATTGGGAGTGAGCAATGGCTCAATGCAAACATTTCGGGCAGCTGCTGAAGCGGGTCTTGCCACAACATTATTTGGATTTTTATTTGTTTATCTAAATTTACATCGCTGGCATTTACGTTTTATCCATTTGGCAATAGCCCTGTTAGCAATCTTTATAGCCCTATTTGTTACAGCATTTTTTGAACCCACTATCGCCGCAACCATCTCACGTTTTGCCCTTTTATTTGTCGGAATAATAGGCCTATTACTAATAATAATTCTTGCAATTCGCGGATATGATAGGGCTGTTTTATTATTTCCAACATGGATTGTTTATTTAGCTTGGCTATTTTATGCTTATTTGGTTGTTAGCGGGCAGGTTTCAAATGATATTGCCCAACCGGCCGTAGCCGGAGGGCTGGTGCTGATTGTTATGCTTATCGGCTTTACCGCCATTCAGCATGCTTTTTCTGAGGGGCAGGTCTCAATTGGCAGCATATCTGAAATTGAAAGGCGCGCCCTTGCTATTACCAGCTCCGGAGACTTTATATTTGACTGGAACATAGATCGCGATAAAGTGGTAGTTTCAGATGAATTAGCAACAAGACTGGGCACCAAATTAGGCGAATTACAAGGTTCAATTAAACGTTGGCTGGATAAAATCCACCCCGAAGATAAAAATCGCTTTAGGACTGCCCTTGATACATTAATAGAATTAAGGCGCGGCAAAATAAACACCCATCTAAGATTAGCCCATAATGATAAATCCTATCGCACCTTTCAAATGCGAGTCAAACCCGTATTAAGTGGTGATGGGCAGGTTGTTCGTATTGTTGGCACTTTACGGGATATTTCACATGAAATAGCGCAAAGAGAACGTTTATTGCACGATTCCATTTATGACAGCCTTACTGGCTTACCCAATCGGGAATTATTTCTTGATAGGCTAGAGCAAGCCTTAATTCGCTCACGAGAGGGAAGCGGAGCAAAGCCGGCTGTGCTATTTGTTGATATTGATAATTTTTCTAGCCTTGATGAAAAAATAGGCCTAAATGCTTCCGATTCCGTCCTATTAGCAACTTCGCGACGCATAGCCCGCCTATTGAGCCCGCTTGATAGTGTCGCCCGGATTAATGGGGATCAATTTGCTATTATTTTAACGAACAAAAAAACGGCTGCAAATATTGCTAAAATCGCCGAACAAATCCGTAAAGCCATGAATTTGAAATTTAATTTTGGGCAAAAAGATATCTCCTTAACCGTATCTATTGGTATTACTATTTTTGATAATAGCGATGCTAATGCAAAACAAATTTTGGCCGATGCGGAATTAGCAATGTTGCATGCGAAACGAAATGGGGGCAACAGAATTGAAGCCTATAGAGCTTCAGCCCGTTCAATAAAATCTTATTCAACAATCAGTGAAGAAGAGCTGTCTAGGGGCTGGTTAAACAATGAGTTTAGCGTGCGTTTTCAACCTATAATGAATATTATTACCAACAAAATAATTGGCGCCGAAGCGCTATTACGCTGGCAACATCCGCAGAAGGGCGAATTATTACCAAGCGAATTTATTCCACTGGCAGAACATAGTGGACAAATTGAAAAATTAGGTAAATTGGCGCTTGAATTATCTGCTATTCAAATAGAAAAATGGAATGAAATATTTCCCTTAGATAATAAGTTCTTTGTTTCGGTAAATCTCTCACCCCGTCAATTGGCCAATGAAAATATGCTTTCTTCAATAAAATCAATGATTGCACAATATTCCTCAATAATAGGCCGCCTAAAGCTAGAAATTACCGAATCACAACTTATGACCAATGCCGAACATTCCTCATATATATTAGCCGAATTAAAATCTATGGGATTTGGCTTAGCGCTTGATGATTTTGGAACGGGCTATTCATCATTGGCTTATTTGCACCGCTTTCCTTTTGATACTATCAAAATACCCGCTCCCTTTATTCAAATAAATAAGGATGAAGATCTTATAAAAACACAAATCCCAATAATAAAATCAATAATCTCTTTGGCTAATGACTTAAATATGGATGTTATTGCCGAAGCTATTGAAAATAAAGAAGAGCTTAACAGAATTACGAAACTTGGATGTAAATATGCTCAGGGATATTTTTTCGGTAAAGCTCTAAATGCAGGCGAATTTTCTGCCAAGCTCAAAGCTCAATATTCCAAGAAAAACAGTAATTAGCGGGCAAAACCTTGCTATTTCCCTTAAGCGATACCAAATTAGTCCTCCGTAAAGAATTTTAATATTTTGATATTTCTTGATATTTTTCTCTTATCGGGCATTTAATATTGCAAGATTTTACCTCTCCATATGTAGTTTTCTTGCAATTTTGATGGATATTTTTGCCATTTCCGATTTCTAACTCCTACCTTCTCCCTTTTGGGTTTGCCATACTATCGTCCTCGTTCCCTATCATCCTTACTTTCGTTTCACTCTCGCCCT
>WFXU01000002.1 GCA_015490455.1 Hyphomicrobiales bacterium | reverse complement strand
GCGGCAGAAGTTTCTTCAATGGTTGCCGCTTGCTTGGTAGTCCTATCGCTTAAATCATTTGCCCCAGCCAATATTTCACCAGTTGCCGACTTTAACCCATGTGAAGTCTCCTGCAATTGCTTAATAATCTCACTTAATCTGTCGGCGACTAAATTCACATTTTCCTTTAATTTATTAAATTCGCCCTCATATTCACCTTCAACACGTCTAGTAAGGTCGGCCTTTGCCAATGTAGCCAATACTTCACCACTCTCAGCTATGCCTCTATCAACCTTATCAACCAAATTATTAATAGAAGAGGCTAGCTGATTAAGTTCCTCATCAGGAAATTCTCTTGTTACCCGCTTACTAAAATCACCGGCAACCGCCGCATCAACCACTTCACCAAAGGCGCGCTGTAAATCTCCCATCATTTGCGCCCTCTCAATAGCGCGCTGCTCGGACGCTTGCTTCTCCTTCTCCGTTAAAGAGGCAATCTTAATGCCATTTTCACGGAATATTTCAACCGCACGCGCCATATCCCCTATCTCGTCCGCCCTATCACTATCGCGAACCTCAACATCCAAATCACCCTCCGCCAACGCATCCATAGTGCGATTAAGACGTAAAAGTGGACGCGAAATTGATTGGGATAAAATAAAGCCCAATATAGTGGCAACTATAAGCAAACCGCCACCTATCATTATAATGGTGTTTCGCATATTAACCAATGGAGCAAAGGCCTCTTCTACCCCTTTTACAACAACAACCGCCCAATTTTTGTGATGGAACTCTAAAGGTTTGGCAGCAACTAGCATTTCCATATTACGGTAAGAATTTGTAATTCCTATAGATTTTTCTCCATTTAGTGCCTTTTCAACAATAGGATCCTCAAATTTAGTAAGTAAAATATCATCAATTTCTGTAAATTTAGAATCAGAGAGAAACTGGAAATCCTGATTGACATAAAAGGCCTCTCCCGTTTCGCCCAAGCCGGCGCCTGATGCAAGAATCTCATTTATTACATCTACCGGCATCTGAATAGCCATCACACCGACTAAATAACCGCCCTTATTAAATACGGCTGTAGCCATAAAGCTAGCCGGCGCATTACCACTTGGGCCATATGGAGCAAATTCACTAAATGCAATTTGACCGGGTTTTTCAAATTGAATTGCTTCCTGAAATACTTTACCAAGCCCTGTATCAGCCCAAGGGCCACCACCATCTTTAGCAAAATTTGTAGCAAAATCAGCTTCCTTAAACACTGAATAGACCAAATTGCCATTTTTATCGAACAAGAACATATCATAATATCCACGCTCAATCATTTGTGAGCGTAAACCTGGATGAATATTTGCATGTGTCCAATTGTAATTATCGGCGCTTTTAGCGCTGTCCAATAAATGTTTTTGTCCTACTGGATTGGGGTTTTCCTCAATATATAATCTTTGTAATTCTTCCTTTGGGTCACCCTCAAATTGTTTCCAGTTCAGCGAAAAATTAATTATCGCATTCATGATACTGTCAGAAGCAGCTGTAATTCTTAAATCTTTTGCAACATCATTAAAATATTGCTCTAGGGCTTCTACTTTTTGGTCTGCAACAATATCTAATTCTTCAAAAGTAAACTCTGTTACTGTCTTTGCAGCAATAGAGTAGGCAGCAATGCCAACCCCTAAAGAAACCAAAAGAGCAGAGCCAACAATGGCTAAGGGAAGTTTAATAGCAATTTTTATTGATGGCAATTTGAACATTAATTTACTCCAATCTTTAGAACCAACAATCTGCATAGCTAACGCCAAGCAGATTATTAGGAATTTCCATTCACCAAATTGCGTATTAAGTCGCAATATAGCTTAAGTAGGAATACTAATTTAAGATGGTAAATTAATGATAAAATTTTATAGATTATTGCAGAGTGCCTATCACCGCTTCAATTTTTTTCTTCATAGAACCAGCGTCAAATGGTTTAATAATATAATTATTAACACCGCAGGCAATTGCTTCTTTGACTTGCTCTTTGTCTGAACGTCCTGTTGCCATAATAAAGGGCATTTTTGCGGTTTTTGGGTGTTTTCTTAAAACTTTAAGCAAAGTTAAACCATCAATATCATCCATATTCCAATCGGAAATAACCAGGTCAATATTGTTTTTTTCCAGCTTGCCAAGCGCGTCACGCCCGCTTTTAGCTTCGATAATTTGTCTAAATCCAAGTTGGTTCAAAATATATTTGCAAATTCCACGCATGGATTGCTGATCATCTACTATCAAAACACTTACTGCACTAGCTTTTGGCATATATATTACTCTATATTTAGTTGATGAAACAAATTACTAAGTAATCCTTCTCATATATATAAGCATAAATAGTTACTATTTTCTCAAATATTATCTATTATCTTATTTTAGCCATTCATTTTTTTTAATATTGAAGAGAGACGTTGCGCTATCTCCTCAATCGATATTTGTTCAATCACAGCCCCCTCTTCAAAGGCAACTTTTGGCATTCCATAAACAAGAGAAGAAGTTTCGCTTTGTCCTAAGGTAAAAGCGCCATTATCTCGCATCATTTTTAACCCCCTTGCCCCATCTCGTCCCATTCCGGTAAGAATTACCCCAATTGCCAATGGGCCAATATGTTTAGCTACTGAATCAAATAATACGTCAACACTTGGCCTATGCCCTGAAACTTCTTCCCCATCATAAACTCTACATTTTAATTGGCCAGAAGTTCTTTCTACCGTTAGATGATAACCACCCGGGGCAACATAGGCATGTCCATTTTTTAGCGCCAACCTGTCTTTTGCTTCTAACACATTAATATCGCACAGATCATTAAGTCGGGAAGCAAAACGTTCGGTAAATCCAGCTGGCATATGTTGAGCTATGAGAATGGGAGGACAATCTGTTGGTAATTTTGTTAATATTGTTCTTATTGCTTCCACTCCACCGGTTGAAGCTCCAATGGCAATAAGCGATCCAGCCGGGCCAGCAGCGCTTGAGGGCGTAATTGAAGGAATCGGTGCACGCATGGAGTTAGAGCGGGCAGAGCTTTTGGCTGCAGCCTTAACTTTTTGACAAATTTGCTTACTAAAATCGGCAATGCCCTCGGAAAGATTGGCATTTGGCTTTGCGATGAAATCAACTGCCCCCAATTCAAGTGCTAATAAAGTTTCTTCAGCCCCCTGCTTTGTCAATGTTGAAACCATAACCACCGGCATTGGACGTAAACGCATTAATTTTTGCAAAAATTCAAGCCCGTTCATACCGGGCATTTCAATATCCAAAGTTAAAACATCAGGGTTTAATTGCTTTATTTTCTGGCGTGCATCTATTGGATCTTTTGCTGTTCCGATAACTTCTATTTGTTTGTCCTCACTAAGAATTTTACTCAGAATAGAACGTATAAGGGCAGAATCATCAATTATTAATGTTCTAACACTCATGCTACTTCTCGCTTATTTTGCGCCAAAGAAGCATTAAATTGATATATTGTTTTGCCAACCAGAGAAAATTGCACATTTTCGCGGCCAACATTTTCTGAATGTCCTATATATAAATAACCATTTGCGGCCAGAACCTCACCGAGACGGGCAAAAAGTTGGTTTTGCGTTGGCTTATCGAAATAAATTGCAACATTACGACAAAATATAGCATCAAACGGCCCCCTTATCGGCCAGGGGTCGAATAAATTTAGCGGCTTAAATGTAATTATACCGCGCATATGTGGGGGAATTCTGATTGTTCCATCTCCGGGCCGCTCAAAAATTGCCGCCCGCTCTTTGCTCAACCCGGCAAGCTCACTTTCGGGATAAACACCATTTGATGCTTTTCTTAGCACTTCAGTGTCAATATCGGTCGCCAATATCCTAAAATCCCAGCGTTTTAATTCCGGATATTTGCTTAATAAACACATGGCTATTGTATAGGGCTCTTGCCCTGAAGAACAACCAGCTGACCATATTCTTAAACGCGGTTTGCCATTTTCGCTAATTCGCGGTTTAGAAATAATCAGCTCTTTTACATATTTTTCTAGATGGGCAAAATGGTGATCTTCTCGATAAAATCTGGTCAGATTGGTGGTTAAGGCATTTACGAAATCTTGTTCATCTTTTTCAGTAGCTTTGCCACTATGTAAAAAATCTAAATATTGCGTAAAACTATCAAAGGAAAGATTTCTTATTACCTTACTAAGACGCGAAATGACCAATGTTCGCTTTGCATCGCTCAAAGAAATACCGGCAACCTCTAATAAACGTTTCTTGACCAGAAGAAATTCTTTATCGCTTAATTCAATATCTTTTTCCATAAATTAACATACCCCAACAATATTGCTCAAAATTGCTCAAATTTTGGAAGATCAGCCGGAGAGCAAAGCATTATCAGAAAAATGCTTTTTTTGTACATTTTGCAAATTTTGCGTATCCTGCAAAATAGACTCCATATCCCTTCCAGCTTCCCTTAATTCCAAATTTCCTTTTTCAAGCTCACTTGTTATTATGTAGGTTTCATTACTTAGATTTTGTAAATGTTCCTCTAAATTTTTAATTATTTTTCCTAATTGTCCACTTAGCTCGCTATTTTGCTGGCTTTCTGCCTGTCCCTTTAATGTCAATTCCCTTATTTCTTTGGCCGATTGAGAACTGGTTTTAGCCAAAGAGCGAACTTCCTGAGCGACAATGGCAAAACCTGCCCCCTTTTCGCCGGCGCGTGCCGCTTCAACTGCAGCATTTAAGGCTAATAAATTAGTTCTAAAAGAAATATCTTCTATTAAGGCCATTACATTATCTATTTCATTAGTGAATTTGGCCATTTTTTCAGAAGAAATACTGGCCTGCTGATTAATATTTACCGCCTGTTCAATTAAATCATCGGTAAAATTTTTAATTTGCGATAATTTTTCGCAAATCTGCTTGCTTCTATTTAAAATCTCATCTGTCTTATTAATTTTATTTTGGCTGGCCTTAGCTATATCGCTAATTTTATCATTTGAATATTTATATTCATCTAAAATTGTAGCAATTTGTTTTAATTTATTTTCAAGCCCTATTCTTTTTTCAATCTCGTTTTCTCTTTGCGCCGAAAGGGAAGAAACAGACCTGATAATATTTTTTATTTTAGGATTTAGACCAATATTTTCATTACTAGAAAAATCAAAATTACCCTTAATTATTTCATCAATTAATTTTGTATAATTTTCAATATGGGAGAGAACAAAATTTAATTGTTCAAGCGCTGGGAAAAGATGTTTTTCTTCCTCGCTAAACCTAAACTCAACATCCCCCCTCATAATCACATCGCTAAATTTAACTATTTGTTCCATTTCAATAGTCAAACCAGCCTTTATAAAACCAACAATATAATAATTATTTTGCACATGTGCGAAAAAACAATCATAAGCTCTTTTAGCAATTATTATTCTGTGAGAAACGGATTGATTATTTTTAGGTAAAGTAAAATTTTCTCCAAAAATATGCGAGAGCGCCATATTTTCCGTAAATGATGGATCTAATTCTAACAAACCCTCACTCAGCACCAAAATTTCGCCCTGCCCATTAATTAATAGGGCAGGGATTTTCATTTTTTTTATGGCATTCTTATATAAGGTAGCATGTTCAAGAAATAATTTTAGCGATTGAATAATAGTTTTAGTAATTTCATCATTTGAACCTTGCTTAACCTGCTTGTTGCCTAAAAGAGAGGCTAATTTTATTAGGCTCTTTTTTTCATTATCATCATTTTTTTTGCTTATTATTGTCAGTAGAGCAGCAAAAATCAGCCAAAGGGCAAAAATTAACGATCCTATTATGTAATTAGTGGAAAAATTAATAAATATAAACAGGCTTAAGACAAGCAAAATTGCACTGAAAAATAGGGCAATAATTGCGATTTTGAAACGGCTCACCTTAATAATCCACAAATTAGTGATTCGGTATTTTTACTTAATTAGTAATTTGTTAATCTATCAGGCAAAAGGTTAATCAATTATGACTAATTTATCTGGTAAAGAGAAATTTACCAATTAGCTGTGGCAAATTTATTATTATCCTATCAGATTAAAATAATTCAATATCGTCATCATGCAATTTAGATTTATTTTGCGCACCGGCAATTACTATTTCTTCACGGACAATATTTTGCCCAATCTCACTATCAAGCCTCTTTATCCTTACCCGTCCGCTTGTAGGATTATAAAGGACTCTACGGGCAAAATTCCCCCCCATATCTTCACTTGTAATTTTATAACCCTCATCGGTTAGAAATTTATGCACAAATTCAATATTTTTTGCGCCCACATCGGCAAGTGAAGAATTAATCTTGCCGCCCCCAAAAACTTTAATTTCAAGATTATTCTTATCACCACTTCCCTTTTTGAGCACCTTATTTATTAATTCTTCCATTGCATAAGCGCCATAGCGGGCAGAGGCACCGTAGCGATCTTTGGCAGAGCCAGATTGTTCGGCTAAAAGAAAATGGTTCATGCCACCAACTTTTGCTTTCTTATCGCGAATACAGGCGCTAATACAGGAGCCAAGAACAGTTGAAAAAACAACATCATATTGATTTGAAACATGGCATTCACCCTGATGAACTGTTGTTATAATTGCTCTATCAAATTCTGTCGGTAAATTATCTGCTCTTGCCATATTCATATCCAAAACTGTTACATATATGCCTATCTAAACCCGATTTTGTTAGCGAATTACTAACTATAGTTCAAACAATTCATTTTTTTCGCAAATAAAAAAGAGATGATTAGTAATTATAAATATATGTTTGAGCCATAGGAATGATGGACGAAAAGGGCAGATATATGTCACTAAAAAGATTAGCACGAGAACTTGATGAGAACACTCGACAAACCAGAGAGTTGGTCAATGGAATCATAAAGGCCTTAAATATTTTGCAACAGGCTAATAGTTCGCAAAATTCTGCTAATTCAAATGATGATAGCAGGCAGAGGGCTATTAAGCAGATTATTATTGCCCTACAGGCGCAAGACAGAATTGAGCAACGTTGTGTTAATATGGCTAGCGCCATTCGTAAAATGGTTGAGCAGGATAGTTCAATAGATGATGAGCAATTTGATGAAATTTGGTCACATATGCCGCTTGATGAATTATCCAGGCAGAAATTATCCGATAGCTCAACGCGGATTAAACATGGTGAAGTTGACTTATTTTAAGAATTTGTAATTAGTTGGCCGTAACCTTATGCAATTTTGATGGATATTTTTGCGATTTTCCTCTTCCGACTTCCGACTTCTGATTTCCGGGCGATAAATCTTCACGGCCGATTGATTAGATTAAATCATTTGACCGAGCCCGCAAGCAGTCCGCGTACAAAATATCTTTGCAATGAGAAAAAGACAATTAACGGAACAATGATTGAAATAAACGCGCCTGAGGTAAGAATTTCCCAATTATCGCCGCGTGACCCCAATAATTCGCGTAATCTTGCGGTTAATACTACCGTGCTTTCAGTATTTTCAAGAAAGACTGTTGCTACTAATAAATCATTCCAGACCCATAAAAATTGAAAAATTGCAAATGAGGCAAGAGCAGGAAAACTTAGCGGCAATATTATTGTAGTAAAAATCTTAAAGTGGGAAGCGCCATCTACACGCGCAGATTCCATAATTTCACGTGGCAAACCGGCCATATAATTACGTAATAAATAAATAGCCAAAGGCAAGCCAAAGCCAGTATGAGCCATCCATATTCCCATATATGTTTTTGCGCTACCCCCAGTAAGATTGGCCAGAGTTCCATAAAATTTTAACAATGGAATAAGCGACATTTGCAGCGGCACGACCAATAAGCCAACAATAGCGGCGACAATCCAGCCACGACCGGGAAAATTCATCCAGGCAAGCGCATAAGCAGCAAAGGCCGCAATTAAAATTGGAATAATAGTTGCAGGAATTGTAACCGTAAATGAGTTAATGAATGAGCGTCCAATTCCTTCGGAAGTTAAAACTTCAACATAATTTTCAAGGGTAAATCTGGGTGGAATTCCAGCCTTAAAAAATATACGAGGAGCGCGCTTAAATTCAAATTCTTTATCAGAAACCCACTCAAACGAACCATCTTCAAATATGGTTATTTTACTTCCATCACGCATTGGCAAAGTCTCACCCGGATTTGCCTCATTAAGTGTTTTTATAGAGGTGCCAAAGGAAATTATTTTCCTGCCGCTATCTTTTGCAAATATATTACCGCTAATAATATATTTATCTCCCCTTTTTTGCTGCTTATCCGCTTTAGGCAAACGCACAACCTCGTTTCTTTCTGTGGTGGTTAACGCCGTCCACCAGCCAGAAACGGCCAATTGGTCCTTATCGCGCAAAGATGAGATTAGCAGTCCGGCCGTTGGCAAAGTCCAGATAATAACAAATAGTAATAATGTAAAATGTGCAGCTAAAGTGCCCAATTTTATACGTTTTATCTGCATCATTCTGCCCTATCTGGTCCCCTGCTCACTATTTACACGTCTAATATTCCAAATCATTATCGGCAATACTGCCAACATAAGAACGACCGCAATCATTGAACCGCGCCCATTATCGCCCGCCCTGAACATCCAATCAAACATTAAATTTGCCAGCACTTGTGTATCCCACTGCCCATTGGTCATTGCCAAAATAATATCAAAGACTTTTAATACTTTAATGGTGATAGTAGTCCAGACAACGATTATTGTCGGCATAATTTGCGGTATCATTATTGTAAAAAATATTTGAAAATCATTGGCCCCATCAATTCGCGCTGCTTCAAGAGTTTCTTCAGGCACCCCACGTAAAGCCGCCGAAAGAATAACCATAGCAAAGCCGACCTCAATCCAAATCATCACGACCATTAAGAGAAATGAATTTAGGCCCTCAATAGAAATCCACGCCTGCGGGGTCCCACCTAGCCCTTGCACAATAGCGTTCAAAAGTCCAATTTGTTCAACGCCAACCCCGCGATAATCATAGATAAATTTCCAGATAACTGATGCGCCAACAAAAGAAATAGCCATTGGCATAAATATTAGCGATTTGGCTATATTGCCCCACCAAAGCCGATCTGAAATAGTTGCAATTATTAAGCCCAAAGCAGTTGCAATAAGCGGCACAACTATTAGCCATAATAGATTATTATAGATGGACTGTAAAAAGGCAGGATCTCTAAATGCCCATAAATAATTTGAAAGCCCAACAAAATTTCTTGAAGCCGAATCAAAAAAACTAAAATAAAGGGTGGCAAAAACGGGATAGACCAAAAAAAGGCTCAAGAAAAAAAGAGCAGGGAATAAAAATAGCCAGGGGCGAATTGCCGAGCGGGTCTTATCTCTATTGACGGTTCCACTACCAATAGTTTGTTTGTCAGGAAGTAAATATTTATCTAGCAGCCAGTTGCTACCCCAAAAATAGGCTAGACATGCCCCAACCCCCAAAATAACAATGATGCTAGCATAAGCTATCTGTTCAAACAATATCTTCTCCCCCCAATATTGCTTCCTCTAAACTTTAGATGAGAACATATTTTTAGTAAAGTAAATCCGGCACTCTTTGAGCGCCGGATTAATTTTAATTATTTTATTTCATCCCAACTTTTCTGAATAGCATCGGCAACGCTTTGCGCATCTGCTCCGGAAACATAATCAACCATTCCAGTCCAGAAAGTGCCAGCACCGATTGCGCCGGGCATTAAGTCAGAACCATCAAAGCGGAAAGTGGTAGCATTTTGTAAAATAACACCAAGCCCTCTTGAGGTTTCCGAATCATAGGCATCAAGATCCACACTTAGATGCGGAGTTAAGAAACCGCCACCAGACATCCAGACTTCATGTGCTTCGGGTGTCTTAAGGAAGTCAATAAAGACATGAGCGGCGGGATTGTCGCTGGTGATAGCGAATAATGTTCCCGCACCGAGCACCGGTTTACCCAAATCTTTTTCCGCATATGCCGGGAAATAGAAGAAATCGGCATCAGTTCCCAATTCTATACCTTCTGGGAAGAAGGCAGGAATAAAAGAGGCCTGACGGTGCATATAGCATTTTGGTGGCACTGTGAATAATCCCTTAGGACTATCTCTAAAGTCGGTTGTGCCAACAGCTGCCGCCCCACCATCTACATATTTATCATTTTTCGCAAATGAGCCAAATATTTCTATTGCCTCAACTACACGCGGATCATTAAATGGAATTTCATTTGTTACCCATTGGTCATAAACTTCAGGCGGTTGGGTGCGTAGCATAATATCTTCAACCCAGTCGGTCGCCGGCCAGCCTGTTGCCGCGCCCGAGCCTAAACCAATACACCATGGTGTTCCACCATCAGCAACAATTTTATCTGATAGCGCAATCAGCTCCTCCATTGATTGAGGAACCTCATAGCCAGCATCGGCAAAATTATCGGGTGAATACCATACTAAAGATTTGACATTAACATTATAGAAAAAGCCAAATAATTTTTCATTTCCGTCCTGATCGGCATAAGAGCCAAGATCCACCCAAGATTGACCGGCTGCATAATTATTCTTAACCCAGTCAGCTACATCATCTTTCAGTGGAACAAGCAAACCTTTACTTGCTAAATCGGCCGCCAGACCGGGCTGTGGAAATGCTGCAAGATCTGGTGGTGAGCCTGCTTGTGTATCAATAACAATTTGCTGCTCAAAACTGTCGGAGCCTGAATATTCAACATCTGCACCGGTTTTTTCCTCAAAAAGAGCGACGACTTTATCAAAATTTTCCTTATCGGCCGTAAGCCAGGGACCAAAAATTGTAAGTTTTTGCCCGCTAAGATCTGGCAATCCATTATTTGCCGCTTGCACCATACCGGCAGAAGCCAGCATTATTGCCAGAACGGAAGCGCCCGCTAAAAGTTTTTTATGCATATTTTCCTCCCACTATAGTTTGGTTATATATTACCATCCAAATTACACCGTCCAAATAGCCGTTAATTTAGCTATTAAACTCATCTATATAACTATAATCATTACGCCTTTTGAACGTAATCTCTGTTTTTTCTGCTTTCCAAAACGTTTTGGTAACTTAATCCCAAAAACCGCCCTCACCCAAGCAGTAAAACTAATAGTCAAGATGACATTCTTACATAAAGTTTGCAAATTGCCAAGCAGTTTAATAATTTATTAATTAATTTGCATGTTTGCAAAAATTTAATTAGTTTAACATTTTGAAAAATAAAGATAATTTTATTCAAGCAAATGTTAGAATTTTGTAATAATTATTTGAAAAATGAATTTTTTAGCAAAAATTATTTGTTTTTAGAACTTTTTCTTAAGGTTTAACAGCTTCAACTATTTTTTTGGCAATGGAAAAATAGGGCTTTGCTTCGTCAGAAATAGCAGATCTAGCGCTAACAGGCTCTCCAATATCTGAACCTTCCCTAATTTGCATATTCAAGGCTATTTCTCCCAAAAAAGGCACATTTATTTCTTTTGCTGCCTCTTTTGCTCCACCATGCCCAAAAATATAGTAACGTTTTAATGTATCTGGCGCGATAAAATAAGACATATTTTCAACAATGCCAATTATTGGAACATCAACCTTTATAAACATATTTATCGCCCTTTTAGCATCAATTAGTGCTAAATCCTGCGGGGTAGAAATAATAATAGCGCCATCTAATTTAACTTGTTGCACCAAAGAAATTTGAATATCACCAGTGCCGGGAGGCAAATCTATCAATAAAATATCAATTTCTCTCCAATCGGTCTCATATAATAATTGTCTAAGAGCAGAACTGGCCATTGGTCCGCGCCAAACAATAGGCTGATCTTTTTCAACCATCGCCCCAATTGACATTATTTTTATATTATGAAGTTCAAAGGGAATGAATAGGCCATTTTGCCTGGTAGCGGGTTTACCTTCAAATTTGAGTAATTTTGGAATTGATGGGCCATAAATGTCGGCGTCAAGCAGGGCTATTTTTTTTCCCTCTCTTGCCAATGCCAAAGCAAGATTTACCGCTAAAGTGGATTTTCCCACTCCTCCCTTTCCAGAAGCAATGGCAATAATATTTTTAACATTTTTTATGGGCTGTTTTTGATTTATTTGCTGTTTTTGTTGTGTGGCTTCACTCTCATTTTGGCTGGTGAGCGAAACCATTAATTTTCTATTGCCAGCAAATTTTTGCGCTTCTTGCTGGGCCTGTTGTTGTAATTTTCTAAAATATTCTTTTTCTTTTTCGCCTGCCTTTGGCACTTCAATAGAAAAGGCGATAGCGTTTTTTGTTATGATTATTTCGCTAAGGCCAGGATAATCTTTTAGGCTGGTGCCATTTGGTAATTTAATATTTTCCAGCGCCTTTAGAATTTTATTTTTAAGTGATTTTTGAAACATAAGATTAAATTTATAAAATTGATTGGCCAGTTGACTTCCAATCTCTCACAAAGCTATCAATTCCCTTATCAGTTAGTGGATGATTGACCAATTGGTGTAGGATTTTTGGCGGAATAGTAGCAATATCAGCTCCTATAATCGCCGCTTCAGAGACATGATTGACCGAACGAATTGAAGCGGCCAATATTTGCGTGGAAAAAGAATAATTATTATAAATTGCCCTTATATCGGCAATTAGCTGCATTCCATCTAGATTAATATCATCAAGCCGACCTATAAAGGGAGAAATATAAGTTGCCCCAGCCTTTGCCGCCAAAAGGGCCTGGTTGGCGGAAAAACAAAGGGTAAGATTAGTCTTTATATTCTTTTCTTGGAAAATTTTGCAAACTTTTAGCCCGTCCCAGCTCATAGGCAATTTAATCACAATATTTTCTGCCAAACCTGCTAAATATTCTCCCTCCCTTAACATATTTTCCTTATCAGTTGCGGCAACTTCGGCAGAAACTGGTCCATTAATAATGGAACAGATTTCCTTAATTACCTCCTTAAAATCGCGCCCTGATTTAGCTATTAAAGAGGGGTTGGTAGTTACCCCATCAACCAAACCAGTTTCGCTAAGTTCAGCAATTTGGCTTACTTCAGCACTATCTATAAAAAATTTCATTGTTTCATTTCCTATTGCGTAACTTCAATTATGGCTTTAGCCAATTTATCAATTTTATTTTCATTAATTCCGGCAATTGAAATGCGACTATCATCTAACATATAAATAGCATGGTCTTTTTTTAATTTATCTACCTGTTCTTTGCTTATGCCAAGCAATGAGAACATGCCGGAATGTTCGGTTAGAAAATTAAAATCTTCTAAGTTAGAGCGCTCTTTAATCGCATTAACCAATTTTTGCCGTAAATTTTTTATTCTGGCGCTCATTTCATCAAGTTCATTTTGCCATTCATTGCGCAATTTTTCATCCTGTAAAATAATGCGCACAATTTCTGCCCCATGATCTGGCGGTTGCGAATAAGAAGCACGCACAATATTACCCATTTGCGAAAACGCAATTTCTGCGCCATTTTTATCCTTGCCAATAGCAAAAGCAACCCCCGCCCTTTCACGATAAAGGCCAAAATTCTTTGAAGCCGAAAAGGCCAACATCATCTCATCTAAAGTTGAGGCTAGTTTCCTTAAACCATAAGCATCCTGCTCAATCCCATCGCCAAAGCCTAAATAGGCCAGATCAATAAATGGAAAAGCGCCAGTTTTTTTTAGACTGTCAGCGACAATATCCCATTGTTCATTTGTTAAATTTGCTCCCGTTGGATTATGGCAGCACCCGTGTAATAAAACAGTATCTTTTGGGCCAAGCCTATCCAGCACTTTCATCATTTCAGCAAATTTTACCTTACCACTATCCTTATCAAAATAGGGATAATAATTTGGCTCTAATCCGGCCAATTCGCACATTGGATAATGGTTCGGCCAGGAGGGGTCGGAAATCCATATTTTTCCCTTTTTACGGGCACGTTTTATCACTTGCAGCAAAACCCAAATTGAGCCAGTTCCACCCGGCGCCTGCACAGAGGCAATGCGTGATTTATCAATTATATTGGCAAAAACCAAATCGGCAATTAAATCGCAAAATTCACGATTGCCAGCAACGCCAACATAGCTCTTAGTGGTTTCATTATCTAAAATTTGCCTCTCAGCCTTTTTAACCGCCCTCATTATTGGTGTATTGCCATTTTCATCCTTATAAACACCAATTCCCAAATCTATTTTATCTTCTCGTTCATCAGCGCGAAATTGAGCCAATAATTTGAAAATTTTATCAAGAGGTGCTTTTTCCAATTCGTCAAACATTTTACTTCCAAATTTGATAAGTTAAATTTTACAAAGAAGTTTATAGGCACAAATGAGCTTATTGCAATCTCTTTATAATTATTTTTGCTTTAAGCGAGAAATTAAATCGGGCAATATTTCATTTAGATCGCCAATTAGCGAATAATCGGCTATTTTAACCATTGGAGCATCTATATCATCATTAATGGCCACGATTTTTTTTGCGCCAGAAATACCGGCAATATGTTGCAGCGCGCCAGAAATACCAATAGCAATATATAATTTGGGCGCTATGACCTTACCAGTTTGTCCAATTTGCCAATCATTTGGTGCATATCCAAGATCAACCGCCGCTCTTGTTGCCCCAATTGCGGCATTTAGTTTTTTTGCCAGTTTTTTTACTAATGCAAAATTTTCTTTTGACCCAATAGCGCGTCCCCCAGCCACAACAATAGAAGCGGTAGTTAGGTCTGGGCTGTCACTTTTAGTGCGATATTCCTCAATAAAGCTGGTATTTATCGCTAATTTAGGAATTTTAATATTTTCTATTTTTCCCTCTCCCTCTCCCTCTCCCTCTCCCTCTTTCTCTTGGCCAACCTTTTCAAATTCGCTGGCGCGAATAGTAAGAATTGTTTTTGCCTGTTCATTTTTGACGGTTTCAATCGCGTTTCCAGCATAGATAGGCCTATCAAAACAATTTATGGAGTGAATTTTTATCACATCAGTTATTGGCATAAGGTCTAATTTTGCTGCTAGGCGAGGAAAAATATTGCGTCCTACCGAATTTGAACTGGTGATAATATGGCTATAATTATCCGCAAGCTGCACTAAAAGCGGCGTGATTAGTTGGGCAAATGGGCGGGAAAATAATTTATCGTCTAAAAGCAATATTTTATTGACCCCCTCAAGTTTGCTGGCGTTTTTTGCTACATCTCTAACATTATGCCCAACTACGAGCATATCAATTTCACCGCCCAATTTTTTTGCTGCCCCGATTATTCTTGCATTATCGGCTAAAAGCCTGTTTTGATCGTGGGTTGCCAGAACTAAAATTCTCATTTTTCAGCCTCCAGCTCATTTATAATGTTAGCTAGCTCCTGCACATTATTAAGAATTTTCCCCCCCTCTCTTTTAGGCGGCTCACTTATTCTCTCAACAATTAGCCGATTTTGTAAATCAACATTAAAATCTTTGGCTTCCATTATATTGATAGGTTTTTTCTTTGCCTTTATAATCATAGGAAGGGCGGTTTTTCTAGGGACATTAAGGCGTAAATCTGCGGTTATTACAGCTGGAATTGGCATTGAAATTTTTGCCCGTCCAAAATCAACTTCGCGCGTTACATTGACCCTATTTTCTTCTAATTCAATTTTTGAAGAAAATGTGCCCTGAGGCCAATCTAACAGACCGGCAAGCATTTGTCCCGTTTGATTGGCATCATCATCAATTGCCTGTTTGCCTAAAAATACTAAATCTGGCTTTTCCTGTTGCACAATTATTTTGAGCAATTTGGCAACGGCTAAGGGTTCAATTTTTTGCTCCTTTTCTGTCTTTAATAAAATTGCCCTATCACAACCCATAGCAAGCGCGTTTAATAAGACATCTTTTGCCTCAATTGGCCCTATTGAAATGGCAATTATTTCTTTAGCTTTATTTTGTTCTTTAATCTGCACTGCTGCCTCAACAGCATGTTTACAAAAAGGATTCATAGAATGACGAACATTTTCAGTTTCAACACCGCTGCCATCTTCTTTTACCCTAATACGCACATTATGATCGACTACCCGTTTGAGCGCCACTAAAATTTTCATAAATTATGCTCCGAAATAGTGCTAAAATATATTTTCTTTTTGCAAATCTTATCATTTTGGACAAGGTGATAATTTTATTTAATCACATAGCAAATAAAAATATAGTTGACGAGGAGATTTTTAGAGTAAACAATCTCTGATGGATTGGAGAAATATAATGGCTATAATTAATAGATTTGCTGATTTTCACGCGGAAATAACCGCCTGGCGACGTGATTTTCATCAACATCCTGAACTTTTATTTGACGTTCATAGAACGGCTGAAAAAATTAAAAATTTACTACATAATTTTGGCTGTGATGAAGTAGTTGACGCTATTGGAAAAACCGGCATTGTTGGCATTATTAAGGGTAAAACAAATAAAAGCGGCAAAGTTATTGGTTTGCGTGCCGATATGGATGCTTTACCAATTACCGAACGAACAGGTAAAGAATATGCCTCAAAATTTGCCGGCAAAATGCATGCTTGCGGGCATGATGGACATATGGCGATGCTTTTGGGGGCTGCAAAATATTTAGCTGAAACCCGTAATTTTGATGGCGCTGTTGCGCTTATTTTCCAGCCGGCTGAAGAGGGCGGAGGGGGCGCAGACCTTATGGTAAAAGATGGCCTGATGGAAAGATTTAATATTAGTGAAATATATGGAATGCATAATTTTCCGACCGTTCCTATGGGCTCCTTTATTATTAGAAAGGGAGCCTTTTTGGCGGCAACAGATGAATTTACTATTGAAATTGAAGGAATAGGAGGACATGCGGCCATGCCTCATTTGGCAGCTGATCCTGTAATTGGGGGGGCGCATTTAATTAGCGGACTACAAACAATAATTTCGCGTAATATTGACCCCGTTAAAGCGGCTGTTCTTTCTGTAACCGCAATAAATGCGGGCAAAGCGTTTAATGTAATTCCGCGCACGGCAAATATAAAGGGAACTGTTAGAACATTAGATGAAGAGGTTCGTAATTTAGTAGAAAAGCGAATGAAGGAATTTATATTAAACGCTGCCAGTGCTTTTAATCTAAAAGCAAAATTATATTATAAACGCGGCTATCCCGTTATGTCCAACCATCCAAAACAAACCGATTTTGCCGCTAATGTTGCAGCACAAATTGTTGGTGAAGAAAAAGTTGATCGTAATGTTCCACCAATTATGGGAGGTGAGGATTTTGCCTATATGTTAAATGCTCGTCCCGGTGCCTTTATCGGCATAGGACAAGGTGATAGTGCGGGATTACATGAAGAAACTTATGATTTTAATGATGAGATTATTCCGCTTGGTTGCACCTATTGGGTTAGGCTGGTGCAAAGCGCGCTTAAAATAGAAACATAGATTAGAGCGGTCAATTTGCCAACTTGATAATTTTGGAGTGAGATTAATTGTAAGAAGTTGTTCGTGAAGAATTTTTGACATATTAATATTTGCGAAAATCAGAAATCAGAAGTCAGAAAATATTAGTTTCATTTGGTGAAAGGGTGGGAAGGGTAACGCAACTCTTTCATGAGCTTCGTTGTTGCATTCGTATTTATGTGTAGTTTTTGCAATTTTGTTATGAATATTTTGTGATTCATTGCTGCAAATAACTGATTTGGAGGGTAATATAAAACCATAAAGCCAAGAGAAACCGTTGAAGCTGGTCAGCATGGCAGTTTTACTCAAAACTGGACAAATCTTTTTGGCTAAAAATTTAGGTAACGCTAATACTTAAACACTTAACAAAAACCGCATAGTTCATGCTTGATTATTCAGTGAAAATTTTTCTCGCATGAACTACGCGCATTATTGCCGTAATAAAACAAAGTAGCGCAAAAATGGCGGCAAATGGCACAAAAATATCCGGCCAGATGCAGATAATAATAAAGAAAAAAATAGTTTCACTACCCTCAATTAATCCTTCAGAAAAATAAAAACTTCTTTTTTCCTTTTCTTCTATCTCATATTTTTGGGCCAAAATTGCATAGCCAAGAAAACTGGCACCATTAACATAAAAGCTCAATAATAAAATAGCGCCAATAATAGAATTTGTGCCCGGATTATTGATAATAAAACCCAGCACTATTGCTCCATAAAAGAAAAAATCAGCAACAATATCTAAATAGCCACCAAAATCACTGCTCTTTGTGGCTCTAGCAACCGCCCCATCTAAGCCGTCAGCAATACGCGAAATTATAATTAAAAATAAAGCCAATAGAAACCAGCCGGCAGCAACAGAAATAGAAGCAGCCAAACCGACAAAAAGCCCAAAAAAACTGACAATATTGGCGCTAATCCCTAAACCAGCAAGAAAAGCACCAATCCTATTTGTTGGCTTAGCAATAATTTTTCTTAGAGCCTTGTCAAGCATAATAATCCTGTTAATTGCTCTTTTGCTTTATTATAGACGAAATATAAATTGTCATGATAGTTTGATTTGCAAATTTTGCCAATTGATTTTTACTGATGGAATTTTGTTAATGGAATTAAGACCTATCATTGCCCTTATTGGTCAGGTTACAACAATTTTGGGTATTTCCATGCTTTTGCCGGCGATAGTGGATCTGGTTGCTGGTAATGAGGAGTGGCAAACCTTTATTATTTCTTCATTCATTACGACATTTTTTGGCGCAGGTCTTTGGGCAGCAACAATGGGAGAGAAAAAGGCGCTAAATTTGCGCCAGGCATTTTTACTAACATTTTTAGTCTGGGCTGTTTTAACAATTTTTGGCTCTTTACCCTTTATCTGGAGTAAATATGAACTTAGCGTTACTGACGCTATTTTTGAATCAATGTCGGGCATTACCACGACCGGAGCAACAATTATGGCTGGGCTTGATGATGCCGCACCAGGAATTTTACTTTGGCGCAGCCTGTTGCAATGGTTTGGCGGATTGGGAATTGTGGTGATGGCCATTGCGGTTTTACCCACCTTACAGGTTGGTGGCATGCAAATGTTTAGGGCTGAGGCTTTTGAAACTCCCGATAAAATTTTACCTCAGGCCACGCAAATTGCCGGCGGCATGACCACAATTTACGGGTTGCTTACCCTTATTTGCATAGGAGCATATTGGGCTTTTGGCATGAATCTTTTTGAAGCTGTTTCTCACGCTATGACAACAGTTGCAACGGGTGGATTTTCAACGCGCGATGCCGGCTTTGCTTCCTTTAATTCAGCCGCTCTTGATTATATTGCAATTATTTTTATGATTTTGGGAGCTCTTCCCTTTGCCCTTTATTTAGCAGCAGTGCAGTATGGGCGTTGGGGGAATATTTTCAAAGACAGTCAGGTAAGAGCATTTTTGCTAATTGTGTTTATTGTTACAATTATTATTAGCTGGCTGCAAATTTCCAATAATATTTATTATGGTGAAGAGGCCTTTCGTCATGCCTTATTTTCTGTAACTTCAATTATAACGGGAACTGGTTATGCGACTACTGACTACGGCGCTTGGGGGGCTTTCTCTATTACCGTATTTTTTATTCTTACCTTTATAGGGGGCTGCACTGGTTCTACTTCGTGTGGTATTAAAATTTTTCGTTTTCAGCTATTAGCCCGCGATCTTTATCAACATGTTCGCCAGATTCTTTATCCAAATTTGGTGCATATAAGACGCTATAATGGGCGGCCATTACCGGATTCTATTTCCAGTTCGGTGCAAAGTTTTGTATTCTTATATTTTTTAAGTTTTATTATTCTTGCAATTGCTCTATCTTTAACCGGTCTTGACGCTACAACTGCTTTTTCAGGAGCAGCGACCGCTATTTCTAATGTAGGTCCTGGCTTGGGTGAAATAATTGGCCCAACGGGCAATTTTTCTTCTTTACCCGATATTTCTAAATGGTTGCTTATAGCGGGAATGTTAGTTGGCCGCTTAGAAATTTTAATTATTCTGGTTATATTCTCGCCATCATTTTGGCAAGGATAAAATAATTGGAAATAGAATAATTGGAAATAGCGTTATGCGAATAAAGCCACGCAAATTTTAATTTTGCGTGGCTTTAATATTTATTTAGCGGGCTAAAACTGCCAGCAATAATAAAGCCATAATATTGGTGATTTTAATCATTGGGTTAACAGCAGGTCCTGCCGTATCCTTATATGGATCGCCAACAGTATCGCCAGTAACAGAGGCTTTGTGGGCGTCTGAACCTTTTTCGTGTAAAACGCCATTTGAATCGGTAAAGCCATCTTCAAAGCTCTTTTTGGCATTATCCCAAGCACCGCCACCCGCAGTCATAGAAATAGCGACAAACAGGCCAGTAATAATAACGCCCATCAACATTGCGCCAACCGAAGAAAATGCCGCCTCTTTGCCAGCTATCCAATAAATAAGGCCAAATACAACTATGGGCGAAAGAACCGGAAGCATAGAGGGAACTATCATTTCCTTAATGGCTGCTTTGGTAAGCATATCAACCGCACGGCCATAATCGGGCTTTTCTTCACCCTTCATTATGCCGGGCTTTTCTTTGAATTGACGACGAACTTCGATCACAACAGATTGGGCTGCCCGACCAACGGCGGTCATTGACATGCCGCCAAAAAGAAATGGCAATAATCCCCCTACCAACAAACCAACCACCACATAAGGATCGGTCAATGAGAATGTTAACTTGGCCAGGTCAAGTCCATAGTAAAAACTATCAACTGTTGCTACTTTAACAAAATGGATAATATCTTGCGTATAAGCGGCAAATAATACCAAAGCGCCAAGCCCGGCCGAGCCAATAGCATAGCCCTTTGTTACCGCCTTTGTAGTATTACCAACTGCATCAAGCGCATCAGTATTTTTGCGAACATCTTCGGGTAAGCCCGCCATTTCTGCAATGCCGCCAGCATTATCGGTAACTGGCCCAAAAGCATCAAGCGCCACAATCATACCAGCCAGAGCAAGCATTGTTGCAACCGAAACTGCAATACCAAATAGACCGGCAAGTTGAAATGTGGTGATAATACCAGCAACAATTACTATTGCCGGTAAAGCAGTAGATTCTAGTGAAACGGCCAAACCCTGAATGACATTAGTGCCATGTCCGGTAAGAGAGGCTTCAGCAATAGAATTAACTGGACGCTTACCCGTGCCGGTATAATATTCGGTGATTAAAATAATAAGACCGGTAATTACAAGGCCGATAACCCCACACCAAAATAGAGCTAATGGAGTAAAGCCACCAAGATCCATATCCATGCCGCCAAATACCAAATAGACAGTTGGATAAAGAGCAACTACCGATAATATGCCAGTTGCGATAACACCCTTGTAAAGCGCACCCATAATTGTGCCATTGCCTAAACGGACAAAAAATGTCCCTATAATAGAGGTAAGCACGCAGGCTGCACCAATGGCAAGGGGCAGAACCATGCCGGCAATTCTATATTCTTCGGGTAAAATTATTGATGCCAGCACCATTGTTGCAACCGCTGTTACCACATAAGTTTCAAATAGATCGGCTGCCATGCCGGCGCAGTCGCCAACATTATCGCCAACATTATCGGCAATAGTTGCTGGATTACGCGGGTCATCTTCTGGAATGCCCGCTTCAACTTTTCCAACCATATCACCGCCAACATCGGCTCCTTTAGTAAAAATACCACCGCCAAGACGGGCAAAAATGGAAATAAGTGAAGCGCCAAATGAGAGGGCAACCAGAGCATCAATTACTTCACGTGAAGTTGGTGCAAACCCACCTATTGAAGTAAGTAAGAAAAAGTAAATAGTTAAGCCCAAAAGGCCAAGACCTGCAACTAAAAGCCCGGTCACTGCCCCTGACTTAAATGCCAAATCAAGACCTTTAGCAAGTGAACTTGTTGCAGCTTGGGCAACGCGCACATTAGCCTGCACTGAAACATTCATGCCAATAAAGCCGGCCGCACCAGAAAGAACAGCACCAATGGCAAAACCTATTGCCGAATAAATGCCCAAAAGCCACCAAGCTATGACAAAAATTATAATACCAACAAAACTAATGGTAATATATTGACGTTTCAAATATGCTTGCGCACCTTCACGCACAGCTGCGGAAATTTCTTGCATTTTCTCATTGCCGCTGCTAGCAGCCAAAAGTGAGCGTGTGGTAACAATGCCGTAAATTACCGACAGTGCACCACTAACTATAATTAGCCATAATGTAAGACTCATAGATCAACCCTTTTTGTTAAATTCGCTCGCCTTAAAGTGATATTGATTCTGGCAAATATACCAAAATCAACTCCCCCCAAGTATGTGGCGGGAGATATGCCAAATTATAACGCAAGAGGCAATGATTTTGTTGCAACAAGGGCAATTTTTCTATGGATTTACAGCAAAATCATCAGCTTTGGGCAAAAAGCGCGTAAATTTTGCCGCAAAATCAAAATACATTGGGATAAATATAATATATAATGACAGAGCGAATAAATATTATCGCCAAGAATAAGATAATTGGCGAAAAGTCAATGCCGCCCATATTAGGCATGATCTGCCTTATCGGTCTGAGCACCGGTTCAGTGAGAGCGGTGACAATACGCCAAATTACATCAACAAGCTGATTTCCGGCATTGATAATATTAAAGGTAAATAGCCATGACATAATAATCATTATTATTGCTACCCACCAATAAAGGTCTAATAAGATAAGAACAATATCAAGAATGGCGCGCATTACTGTCTCCAAAATATTTATATTAATATTGCAAATAAAAGCAAAATAATTATATAGAGATGGCAGGATAATAAAAGAATAATAATATCTAATTAAGCCTGTTTAAGTTTATTTTCTTTTATTTCTTTGCGTAAAATTGTGCGCTCTCTGCTGGAAACTCCAATCAATTCAGCAATACGCCAAACCATATTATCCTCCAACTCATGATTAACCCCATCGGCAAAAACCACCTCCCACATAAGACGAATTATATCAATTCTCTCTTTCTCATCCAGACCAATGAGTAAAGAGGTAAATTGATAATAATCAACCGCCTCCTGCTGCTTCTTTGTTGCCTGTTGTAACAAAGAGGTAACTTCCTGTTGGTTCAGGTCAAATTTTTTCTGTAAAATATCGCTTAATAATTTTTGTTCTTCTTTACTTACAATTCCATCTATCGCAGCCAGATGAACTAATAGCGCAGCAAGAGCCAATTTTGTATCAATAATTTCTTCTTCAATTTGTTTGTTGCTAAAAAGCTGTTTTATTTTTTCAAACATAGTTTTCGGCTCTATTTTATAATTTACCAAATGTCACTTAATCCAGTTCGGCACTTTATCAGCTCTAATTAGTTCATCTATATTTTGGCGCTCTCTAATAATATCAAATCTATCATTATATATCAAAATTTCAGCAACAAGCCCCCGACTATTATAATTGCTAGCCATAACTGCCCCATATGCCCCAGCATTCATAATCGCTATTAAATCATTTTGTTCAACCTTAGCTAATAAACGTGCCTGTGCCATATAGTCGCCGGTTTCACAAATTGGGCCAACAATATCGGCTGTCATTTTATTATGATTTTTTACTTCTAAAATAGGCCAAATATCGTGGTGTGCCTCATAAAGGGTGGGGCGCAATAAATCATTCATACCGGCATTTACAATAATAAAATTCTTATTTGCCCCATTTTTAATATATTCAACCTTTGTAATTAAAGCTCCACTATTGCCGACCAGCCAGCGGCCGGGCTCTAAAATTATTTTTATATCTAATTTTTTGCTAAGCCTACGGATAATTTTTGCATATTGCCTTATATCTGGCTCTTTTTCATCCTGCCCATGCGCAATTCCAAGTCCTCCACCTACATCAAAATGGGAAATATTGTGCCCTTCATTTCTTAAACTGATAATTAATTGCTCCATCAGAGTAAAAGCATTTTCAAATGGTTTCAGATCAAGAATTTGTGAGCCAATATGCATATCAATGCCAATGGCATTAAGATTTTTATTATCGGCAATTTTTTTGTATATGTTTAGGGCATCTTTATAGGGAATGCCAAATTTATTTTCTGATTTGCCGGTAGAAATTTTTGCGTGTGTTTTAGCATCAATATCCGGATTTATCCGCACCGAAACGGGGGCAATCTTACCCATTTTTTTGGCAATATTATTAAGGCGAATAAGTTCTGCTTCGCTTTCTATATTAAAGCAAAAAATATCTAAATTAAGCGCCCGCTCTAACTCCTCTTCACTTTTCCCAACACCGGAAAATATAATTTTTTTTCCATCAATATTAGCCCTTTTAGCCCTCTCTAATTCACCAAGCGAAACAATATCAGCCCCAAAACCCTGTTTGCCGATTAAAGAAATAATTGCCTGATTTGAGTTGGCCTTAAGCGCATAGGCTATTAGCACATCAATATCACTAAAGGCTTCTTTAAGCTCATTGCAACGGTCAATTATCGCATTCGCACAATAGCAATAAAAGGGTGTGCCAATAAGTTTGGCTATTTTTGTAAGAGAAACATTATCGCCATATAATTGGCCATTTTTATAGTGAAAATATTTCATATTGCCCATATTATATATTCAGAATTTTTTTATAATGTGCGATTGCAGCCCTTATATTATCCGGTGCGGTGCCACCATAAGAAGTGCGACTTTTAACAGAATTTTCAACCGATAAAATAGTAAAAATTCCTTCATTTATTCTCTTATCTATTTTTTGCATATCTTTTAGATCTAATTCTTTAAGCGCCAAATTTTTACTTTGCGCCAAAGATATTATTTGCCCGGTTATGTGATGGGCCTGGCGAAAGGGAATATTAATTTCCCTTACCAGCCAATCGGCAATATCTGTTGCGGTTGAAAAGCCGGAACTAGCAGCCTTCAACATAGTTTGACGCTTAAGCTTAAAGTCATATACCATGCCAATCATAGCGCTTAACGATATGGAAAGACTATCTAAAGCATCAAAGGTTAATTCTTTATCTTCCTGCATATCTTTTGAATAGGCAAGAGGTAGGCCTTTCATCACCAACATTAAAGAGTTATAAGCACCCATTATACGCCCAATTTTTGCTCTGATAAGTTCGGCAGCATCGGGATTTCGCTTTTGCGGCATTATAGAAGAGCCGGTTGAAAATTTATCGGAAAATTGAATAAAATCAAATTGAACCGAAGACCAAATAACCAATTCTTCTGCAAAACGGCTTAAATGCATGGCGCAAATTGCCGCTGCGCTTAGAGTTTCAAGAACAAAATCCCTATCAGAAACACTATCCAATGAATTAGCGCTCGGACTATCAAAACCAAGCTCTTTAGCCACCATTTCCCTATCTATCGGGAATGAGGTGCCAGCCAGGGCAGCTGAGCCTAATGGGCAAATATTTAGCCGCTTTCTACTATCCATAAAGCGCTGATAATCTCTATTTAACATTTCAACATATGCCAAAAGATGGTGAGCAAAACTAACCGGCTGCGCGGTTTGAAGGTGAGTAAAGGCAGGCATATAAGTTTCTATTTCTTTTTCAGCTCTTTTTATGAGCGCAATTTGTAATTGCTCTATTTGTTTAACTAATAAATCAATATAATCACGAATATAGAGTCTAAAATCAGTTGCTACTTGGTCATTTCTTGAGCGCGCAGTATGTAACCGTCCCCCAGCCTCCCCAATAAGTTCGGCAAGGCGAGCTTCAATATTCATATGAATATCTTCAAGCTCCATAGAAAAATCAAATTTATCCTGCTCTATTTCCTGTTCTATTTTTTTTAGTCCAGATATAATATCATCCCTATCTTGGTCACTTATTATTTTGCAATGGGCCAACATTTTTGCGTGCGCAATTGAGGCGGCAATATCTTGGCGATAGAGTTTTTTATCAAACTCAATAGAGGCATTTATTTCCTGCATTATTATATCGGGATCTGCCAAAAATCGCCCGCCCCACATTTTATTACTCATTTTGCCCTCTTAAATAATTTTCTGATTTTGTTTGATATAGCGGTGAGTTCTAATTTGCGCAATGGCAAAGAGATAAAGTTTATGCTAAATATCGGCAAGGGAGTAATAATCTCAATATGTGATTACAATATATAGGGCTGGACTATTTTCCAAATTTATCCCTCGCCCTTCCTTTAGTATGGTGGGCGGGCTGTTTCGCTAAGGCGTTAATCAGTGCCATTTCATATTGTTTTTTAGAATTTATTGAGCCTATTTGATATTTGGCCTGTTTTAGGTAAAATTTGATAGTTAACGTCCGCCAAATATAGGAAAATCCCGTTTTTTTAACAAAATTGCTAAAATAATTCCACTAATAAAACCGCCAATATGCGCCCACCATGCAATAGCTTCTTCAGAATCAATCAAGACATATAAAAACTGCGTTGCAATCCAAACGCCCAACATCCAAAATGCTGGAATTGCCAGAGGAATAAGAATAATAATTTTTGCCAATACAAATAGGCGAGCAAAGGGAAATAATAAGACATATGCTCCCATTACGCCGGCAACAGCGCCTGAAGCGCCTATTAGCGGGCCGCTAGAATCTAAATTCATATAATAATGTGCCAACCCGGCAAAAGCAGCGCTTAAAAGATAAAAAATTAAGTAGCGCCAATGGCCTAGAGCATCTTCAATATTATCGCCAAATATCCATAAAAATAGCATATTTGAACTTAAATGCAGCCAATCAGCATGTAAAAATGCATAAGTAATGAAGGTCATTTCCTCAGGCATCCAGGCTAAGGGCTCAGGAACAATATCATTTATTATTACCGGAACCATGCCAAAGGAAATAATAGCCTTATTTTCTGCTATTTGTGATAGGGAAGATTGCACAATAAAGGCTAATATTGTGATGGCAATCAGCGAATAATTTACATAGGCAAATTTTATATGTTTGATTGAATTTCTATCATGCAAGGGGAAAAACATATAGGCTATTCCTTTTTGATAAATTGACCCGGCTTCCATAAATTATCGTTTTTACCCTCATTATTACTTATCCGAGCCAAAACAAATAAGAGGTCAGAAAGACGGTTAAGATAGTGCATGCTTAAGGGATTCGTAAAGGGTTCAACATCAATAAGTTCAGCTACAATACGTTCTGCGCGGCGGGTGATTGCCCTTCCCAAATGAAATTCAGCTGCTAAAACAGTCCCCCCCGGCAAAACAAAACTATTTAATGGTTGCAATTTTTCATTAAAATAATCAATTTGTTCTTCCAGCCAGACTATTTGCTCTTTACAAATTCTAAGTTCATTATTTGCAGATAAATCTATCATTGGCTTTGTTTGTGGGTTTGCAAGGTCTGAGCCAAGATCAAATAGATCATTTTGAATTCGCGCTAGGCCAGCATCTATAATCGGCTTATTTGCGGTAAGAGTGCGAATTTTACCAATTTGCGAATTAGCCTCATCAACCGTGCCATATGCATTAATGCGTAAATCGAATTTTTTGCGGCGCGGGCCGCTAATCAGACCCGTTGTTCCATCATCGCCAGTGCGAGTATAAATTTTATTCAATTTAACCATTTTTCTTCCTATATTGTCATTCATTGCCCGCCAAAGCCAAGCTCTTTTTTATTTTATCAGCCCCAATTCCTTTTTTTCTTAATTCTCTTATAGAAACAGATCCCTTTGATTTAGATAATTTATTTTTTTCATTGTCCAAAATTATTTTATGGTGAAAATAGATTGGAGAAGAAAGATTTAGTAATTGTTGTAATAATCTATGAATATGGGTTGCTTTTTCCAAATCTTTGCCGCGCACAATATGGGTAATTTTTTGATAATCATCATCTAAAACCACGCTTAAATGATAGCTAGTTGCAAAATCTTTTCTAACCAATATTACATCACCCCAAATTTGTGGCTTTATTGCAATTTGCTCAAATTTTGAAAAATTCTCGTCCCGCGCAGCAACAAAATATAATTTGCTAACTTTTTCAGTAGCTTTTTGCATATTTAAGCGCCATTGATAGGGAATATTATTTTGCAAATATATATTTATTTTATCTTTTGTTAGCGATTTGCAAGTGCCATTATAAAGGGGGGCATTATCCGGATCTGACTGATTAGAATTTTGTTCTATTTGCTTACGTGTGCAAAAACATGGATAGAGCAAACCCATTTTTTTAAGTTTTTTAGCTGCTTTCTTATAAGAAGCAAACCTATTTGACTGTAAAAGCACAGGCTTAGCCCATTTAATCCCCAGCCAATGTAAATCTTCATAAATTGCGTCAATATAAATTTGCCTAGTGCGGGTAATATCTATATTTTCAATTCGTAATAAGAATTTTCCTTGCATTTTTTGGGCAAGATTAAAATTTAACAGGGCAGAATAAGCATGCCCAATATGTAAATAACCATTTGGGCTGGGGGCAAAACGAAATATTGCTTGTCTGTCCATATTTAACCTAGTTTAATCAGAATTAACTATATTATTAATATGGCAGAATTAATAAAAAACCAGCAAATATTAAATAAGCATCTTGATGAATTAATAATAATTGAGCCAAGATTAAAGCAAATAAGGGAAAAATCTGCACCTATTCCCCTTCGGTTGCGAGAGGGCGGTTTTGCTGGTATGAGCGCCATTATTAGCGCGCAAATGCTTTCGGCTGCTAGTGCCAATGCTATTTATGAGCGACTGGGAAATTTACTTGAAGGAGAAATAAACGCAAGAAGTTTTCTAAAATATAAGGAAAATGATTATCGTAAAATTGGTTTTTCAAAGAGTAAATTCTTATATTTACAAAATTTGGCACTAAAGGAATTAAATGGAGAGTTAGATTTTACCAAATTTGAACATATGCCGGCTGAACAGGCTTTGGAAAAATTAATTTCACTTAAAGGGATTGGCGTTTGGAGCGCGCAAATTTATTTATTATTCTGCATTGGACATGCAGATATATTTCCGGCCGGTGATTTAGTATTACAAAAAATGTTGGGATTAATTTTTGAATTAAAGAAAAAACCAAGTGAAAATGAAGCAAAAAAATTAACACAAAATTGGTCGCCCTATCGCGGGGCTGGGGCGCGGCTATTATGGCGCTATTTTGCAATATTAAAAAATAAAGAAGGAATAAAAATTGAGTGAAACATCTATTAAAGTAAAAAAACTATCTGGCCCAATGCTGGCGGCAAAATCCGCAAATGCTAAAAAAATAGTAATTTTATTGCACGGCTATGGCTCAGATGGGAATGATATGATTTCATTAGCCCATTATTGGCGTGATATTTTGCCAGACGCCATATTTATAGCGCCAAATGCTCCGGAAAATTGTGATATTAATCCAATTGGCTATCAATGGTTTGCGCTTGATCCCACGCAGATAAATCTTAGCGAAAATAATATTAGAATTGATGGAGTAAAAAAAGCACGCCCCATTATTGAGCAATTTTTGCAAAATGTCTGGCAAGATACGGGACTAAACGCTAAAGATACGGTTTTATGTGGGTTTTCTCAAGGAGCTATGATGGCGCTTGAAGTAGGGCTCAGGCTTAATCAGACTCTTAAAGGAATAATTGCTTTTTCCGGCGGGCTGGCCAATAGTAAGACTATTAATAAAGAGATAAAAACAAAACCTCCTATTTGCCTAGTGCATGGGAAAAATGACGAAGTAGTGCCGCCTAAAATGTCAATTATTGCAAATGAAATATTAAAAAAATCGGGAGTTAATGTCTCCCTTTATATTTCACCCAATTGCGGACATAATATTTCTCAAGATGGCTTAAATTTTGCCAGTAAATTTATAAGCTCTTTATAAATAGCCGATTATCAGCTAGCTTAATCCGGCTGTCAGATGAATCACGATTATTCCGCCACAGCCAGATTGACGCCATCAACCCTATCCTAACCGCTGTTCAATAAAGGCAAAATATCAAAAAATACCAATGAAAATTCTTCACAAAAGACGCCTATCCTCAGGTGAACTAGGACTCTTTGGCTCAAAATTTGCGTAAGATTAATATTCAATCATTCATCAAGATCGTATGATTTATGTTCAACTAAACTGCCAAACTTATTATAACTGAATCTAAAATAGGGTAGCTTATTTGTTTTGGGTGCATGTTGCCAATTCTTTTGAAAACACTTGCTTGAAAGATTTAATCTTCGTTGCTTTATGCAAAAGGTAAAATCCTTAATTTGCCACTGGCTCAAATTCAATTACCACCCGATGCCCGGTTGCCTTGGCGAAACGATTGAGGGTGCGCGTGGAAGGTTTTTCCTTGCCTCCTTCCAAGCGTGCAATATAAGCCTGTGAAGTTTTCATTTTTTTCGCCAATTCTTGCTGCGTCAACCCTGCTGCACTTCTGGCGCTGATGAAAAGTTGTGCCAGTGCAAATTCATCTTCAAGAGATTTGAACTCACGCACATAATCAGGGTCTTTGCGCCATTCGTCAAAAGCGACTTGCACTGGAATGGTTTTTTTCTTTTCCTTGTTCATAATATCCCCTTTGCTCTCTTTAGGGCAATTTCAATTTCGCGGCGTGGTGTTTTCTGTTTCTTTTTGGTGAAAACACGCACAATCACGATTCGTTTTTCAACTGCGCTGACATAGATTGCTCTTTGCAATATTATCCTTGCCTTTCATACGCATTTCCCAGAGTTTTCCCTCTAAGTGTTTGATATATGGATCATGGATGCGTTCAAGACCATTGGCTTGAATCAAATTTACAATATGCTCAAACTTTGCCTTGATGTCGTTTGGCTGGCTTTGCATTTCGTTGAGAACATTTTCATCTAAAAATTCTATAGACCACATAAACGGATTATGCCAAAAAAAGCATAATTTGTCAAACCAATTCATATATTTGATTAAATCTAAATTTACATTAACTTCCTTAACCAGATTCTACTAG
>WFXU01000001.1 GCA_015490455.1 Hyphomicrobiales bacterium | reverse complement strand
GGGCTCGACCGCCAATATAGCGCAAATATTAAATATTCCAATCATTATGGTGATTGATTGCTCCTATCTTGCTCAATCAATCAGCGCATTGGTTTATGGTTATAAAAATTATAATAAAAATATAAATCTGGCTGGCATAATATTAAATAAGGTAGCAAGTTTACGCCATGAAGAAATATTGCGTGAAAGTTTGAATAATATTGATATTGAGATTTTGGGGGTGATTTACAAAAATAATGAATTGAATATTCCTTCTCGCCATCTTGGCTTAACTTTGGCCGATGAAATTGAAAATGCCGAAATGCATATTGAGATAATGGCCGAAATAATCAAAAATTCTGTTGATTTAGAAAAAATTTATTCTTTGGCCAAAGGGATAAAGAAAGTAGAATATCAGGCAAATCTCACTCCTTTAGGTCAAAATATTGCCATTGCAAAAGACATTTGTTTTTCCTTCATCTATCAGCATATTTTACTGGATTGGAAAAAACAGGGCGCAAATATTAGTTTTTTTTCGCCCCTTAATAATGAGGCCCCAGAAAAAACTGCTGATGCAATATTTTTGCCCGGCGGTTATCCTGAACTTTATGGCGAACAATTGTCTAAGGCTGATAATTTTTTTAATGGGCTCAGATTAGCGCGGGATAGGGGAGCGCTTATCTATGGTGAATGTGGTGGATTTATGGTGTTGGGTCAGTTCCTAATTGATGAAAGGGGCAAAAAACATAAAATGAGTGCTTTATTACCATTTAGTTCAAGTATAAACAAGCCAAAGCGAATTTTGGGATATCGTAATTTGAGCCATAATAGCATGCTACCTTTTGCAAAAAATCTTAAAGGGCATGAATTTCACTATTCAACTTCTTCTCCTTCTAATTTGCCTATACTTTTTAAGGCAAGTGATGCTAAAGGCAATAAATTAGCCGATATGGGGGCGCAGGATAAAAATATTATGGGTTCATATGCTCATATAATCAGCGAAAATAAGGAAAAATAAATGTCCGCCAAATCTATTATGTTTATGGGGACAGGTTCGGATGTAGGAAAATCGCTAATTGTGGCGGGCATTTGCCGCGCGCTAAATAATAGAGGCTTAAAAATAGCTCCCTTTAAGCCGCAAAATATGTCAAATAATAGTGCTGTTTGTTGTGATGGAGGGGAAATTGGTCGCGCTCAAGCGCTGCAAGCAAGAGCCGCAAGAGTTGAACCAATAAATGCTATGAACCCAATTTTATTAAAGCCAGAGCATGCAAATAGGGCGCAACTTATTTTGCGCGGCAAACGCATTGTTTCATTAAGTGCGAGGGAATATTTTGCGGTTAGAAAAAAATATTTACCAGATATTTTAGCCAGTTTTGCCGAATTAAAATCTGAATATGATTATATTTTAATTGAAGGAGCAGGCTCTGCTTCCGAAATAAATTTACGCGCAAATGATTTGGCCAATTTTGGCTTTGCAAGAGCTGTTAATATTCCGGTTGTGCTTATTGGTGATATTTCGCGTGGAGGGGTGATAGCCTCTATTTTGGGCACTTTTTCTATAATTGAAAAAAATGATAATAATTTAATTATTGGCTCTATTATAAATAAATTTTTAGGTGATAAAGCTTTATTTGCCAAAGGGATAAATATTATAAAACAGACAAGCAAAAGGGAAGTTTTTGGCCTGGTGCCCCATTTTGAAAAAGCAAATAAATTACCCTCAGAAGATAGTTTAGCTCTTGAGCAAAAACAAAAGGCAAAAAATAATGGACAAATATTTATTGCGGTGCCACGCTTAAGCAGAATTTCCAATTTTGATGATCTTGATCCGCTAATGGCTGAAAAAGGGGTTTTTGTTAAAATTATTGAGCCGGGTAAGCCAATTCCACAAAATGCCGATTTAATTATTATTCCTGGCACTAAGGCAACTATTGCTGATATGGAATATATTTATCAACAGGGTTGGGATATTGATATTAAGGCGCATGTGCGGGCAAATAAGCCTGTGCTTGGAATTTGTGGGGGCTATCAGATTTTAGGTCAGGAAATAGAAGATAATTTGGGAATTGAAGGAAAGGCTAGGCACATAAAGGGATTAGGTCTATTAGAGATAAAAACCAGTTTGACGGAAAAAAAGAGCCTTTATTATGAAGAGGCCATTCATCTGGCAAGCAAAAAGAAAATTAGCGGCTATCATATGCATATGGGGGAAAGTTGGGGAGAGGATTGTAAGCGCCCCTTTGCTAAAATTGGCATTAAAAAGGAGGGTGCAATAAGTAAAAATTCCCTTATTATGGGCACCTATTTACATGGATTATTTGCTCAAGATGAATTTAGGCGCTGGTTTTTGCAATTTTTAGGCGCCAAGCAAAATAATAGGCTTAATTATGAAGCTGAAATTGAACAAATATTAGACGAATTGGCCGATCACTTAGAAACGCATTTAGATATAGATGCAATGATGGAAAAAGCTAGATGATGAATATTATTATTGCCCTTTTGGCTATAATTATAGAAAGATATTTATCCTATCCACCATTATTGCAAAAAAATATAAAACATCCAGTTGAATGGATGGGAGCATTTATTAATTGGTTTGATAGGCTTTATAATAGGGGAAAGGGGAGAAAATTAAAGGGTTTTTTGCTCATATTTTTGCTTATTTTCTTTAGCCTATTAATTTCTCTTTTGCTAATAATTATTTTAAGCCCGTTGAATTTTGGATTTTTGCTTGAGGCTCTTATTGCTTCCATATTTTTAGCGCAAAAACAATTAATAGAGGCAGTATATAGGGTTAGCGATGGGCTAAAAAAATCGCTTAGTGAGGCAAGGGAGGCTGTTTCGCATATTGTTGGGCGTGATGTAAAAAATTTAGACAAATATGAAATAAAGCGTGCCGCCATTGAAACATTGGCCGAAAATGCCTCTGATGGTTATATTGCGCCATTATTTTATTTACTGCTTTTTGGCTTGCCCGGAATTATTGTCTATAAGGCGATAAATACGGCCGATTCAATGATTGGCCATAGAAGCAAAAAATATAAGGATTTTGGTTTTGCCAGCGCCAAATTAGATGATATTGTAAATTTTATTCCGGCCAGAATTAGCGCCCTTTTATTCATTATGGCCGCATTTTTTTATAAAAAGGCTAGAGCAAAAAATGCCCTAAAAACCGCTTTTAGAGATGCTAAAAAACATGTTTCGCCAAATGCTGGTTGGCCAGAAGCGGCGCTTGCAGGGGCGCTTAATTTCAGTTTGGGGGGAAAGCGATTTTATAATGGAAAAGAGCTGAATTTAGCGGAAATGGGAAATGGAAGGCGTAATCTTAAAATTAATGATATTTATGAAGCGATAAATTTATTCAAAATTATGAATATGTTGGTGCTGATAATAATTTTTCTCTTTAGTCTATATATTATTTTATTGCAATATTAGAAAGTCGGCCGCGAAGAATTTATTGTCCAGAAGGCGGGAACCAGAAACCAGAAGACTATTTTAATTCTATCATAAACTCAATAGTCCATGCCTCACATTCAGTTCTACAAAATACCTCCCAACTACCCTCACAATTTACCCATGCCCCGCACCCCAACTCTTGCAATTCCCTGCAATCCCCCCACAACCATCCCACAATATCAAAAACTCAACTTCTTAGAATAAATATTATTTCCACTTTGCTTTACAAAGTTCTTTATTTTATGATGATTAGAGTGGATAACAGGTAATTAAATGCAAGGATGAAGAGCAAGATAAGTTGCTCTAAATAATAAAGGGAAACCAAAATGGCTTGCGCTATAGTTTAGTTTGCCTCCCTAAAGCTATTCACCACACATTCAAAAATCCAAACCACCCTTCTAACTTATTGTTTTTATTGCATATTCGCCGAACCGTGCCGTACGGTACGGCAATTATTACCATATATCAATGAGTTAGCGGTGAGTAGATGTATTGGTTTTAAGTAAGGGGTAAGGGGTAAGGGGCAAGAAGTCAGAAATCAAAAGTTGCGAAAATATCCATCAAAATTGCAAGAAAACCACACATAAGGGAGTAAAATCTTGCAATATTAAACGCTCAAAAGAAGTAAAATAGCAAAAAATATCAATAAAATTCTTCACGAAGGACAAATCAACCTATTTGAACAGGGTTTTTAATTTTGCAAAAAATCCATTTGAGGTGGGAGAATTATCATCTTTTGAAATTTTTTGAAATTCCTCCAATAATTCGCGTTGTCTTCTTGATAAATTTTGCGGTATTTCAATATCTAGTTGCACATATAAATCGCCAAATTTTGCGGTGCGTAAAACCGGCATACCTTTACCCTTAAGCCGCACTCTTTGTCCGGGCTGCATTCCGGGATTAACCTTTACCCGCGCCTTACTTCCATCAAGAGTTGGCACCTCAAATTCACCCCCCAAAGCCGCCACCACCATTGTAATAGGAACACGCGCAAAAAGATCTGCCCCATCACGCTGGAAAAGTTCATGTTCTTTAACGCTAACAAAAATATAAAGATCTCCGGGCGGCCCACCGCGTAAGCCCGCCTCTCCCTCATTAGCCAAGCGAATACGCGTGCCATCTTCAATGCCCTTAGGAATATCAACCGATAATTTCCTGGATCTTTGTTTGCGTCCCTGCCCTGAACATTCAGTGCAGGGCTGCTCCATTGTTTCGCCGCGTCCATGACAATGAGGGCATGTTCTTTCAATGGTAAAAAATGCCTGTTGTGCGCGCACTTTGCCGCGCCCATGACATGAACGGCACATGCTCATACCTGTTCCTGGCTTGGCACCTGAACCTTCACAATAATCGCAAACAACCATTGTAGGCACATCAATTTCAACTGTGCGTCCTAAAAATGCATCTTCCAAACTTATTTCAAGATTATAGCGAAGATCTGACCCCCTAAGAGAAGAAGAACGTTCGCGCCCCCTCATGCCGGCGGCACCCATAAATTCACCGAAAATATCCTCAAACATTTCCGACATTGAAGAAGAAAAATCAGGGCCAAATCCATGTGCGCTATAGCGCCCCGCCCCCATACCGCCATTTTCAAATGCGCTATGACCATATCTATCATAAGCGGCACGTTTTTGCGGATCTTTTAGCACATCATATGCCTCATTGACTTCTTTGAATTTTTGTTCAGCGTCCTTATCATCGGGATTGCGATCCGGATGATATTGCATTGCTAATTTCCTATAAGCTGATTTTATTGCCTTTTCATCGGCATTTCTATCAACTCTAAGAACTTCATAATAGCAAAGTTTAGACAATTTACGACCCTCTTACGACCCTCTTACGACCCTCTAAATCCAACGGGGGCACTCAGCCCCCGAACTTATATTATATTTGTTAAATATTACTAAGCCGATTTTCCATCAGAGTCAGTTTTGTCATCCTGCACTTCCTCAAACTCAGCATCAACCACATCTTCATCTTCTGAACTGTCAGAATCACTATCAGAATTTGTCGCTTCTTCCTGCTGAGCCTTATACATAGCCTCTCCGAGCTTCATTGATAGTTCAGCAAGCGCTTCGGTTTTTTCTTTAATCTCACTAGTATCTTCATCTTCAAGCGCCGCTTTTAGGTCTTCAAGCGCAGATTCAATGGCTTCCCTATCCTCTTCCTCTAATTTATCACCATAATCTTTGAGTGATTTTTCGGTTGAGTGCACAAGGCTTTCGGCCTGATTTTTAGCTTCAACAAGTTCGCGTTTTTTTCTATCTTCCTCAGCATTAGCCTCAGCCTCTTTTACCATACGCTCAATATCTTCTTCAGAAAGACCGCCTGAGGCTTGAATGCGAATTTGCTGCTCTTTGCCAGTTCCCTTATCTTTTGCCGAAACATTAACAATACCATTAGCATCAATATCAAATGTAACTTCAATTTGCGGAACACCACGTGGAGCAGGAGGAATTCCTGTTAAGTCAAAACGGCCAAGCAATTTATTGTCCGCAGCCATTTCCCTTTCACCCTGATAAACATTAATGGTTACGGCTGACTGATTATCCTCTGCTGTTGAAAATATTTGGCTTTTCTTGGTTGGAATTGTTGTATTTCTGTCAATAAGACGGGTAAATACGCCGCCCAATGTCTCAATACCAAGCGAAAGCGGAGTAACGTCAAGAAGAAGAACATCCTTAACATCGCCCTGCAATACGCCAGCCTGAATAGCAGCGCCAAGCGCAACAACCTCATCAGGATTAACTCCTTTATGCGGATCTTTGCCAAAAAAGTCTTTCACAACCTCTTGCACTTTCGGCATTCTGGTCATACCACCGACCAAAATAACCTCATCTATATCACCTGCCTTTAGGCCGGCATCTTTAAGCGCCTTTTTGCAAGGTTCAATTGTTTTATTGATTAAATCTTCAACCAAGCTCTCAAATTTTGCCCTAGTTAGTTTTAGCTGAAGATGTTTTGGACCATTGGCATCAGCAGTGATAAATGGCAAATTAACCTCTGTCTGAGTAGATGAGGAAAGTTCAATTTTGGCCTTTTCGGCAGCTTCCTTAAGACGCTGAAGGGCCATTTTATCTTTCCTTAAATCAATTGATTGCTCTTTTTTGAACTCATCGGCCAGATAGTCAACAAGGCGCATGTCAAAATCTTCGCCGCCAAGAAAAGTATCACCATTGGTTGATTTAACCTCAAACACACCATCACCAATTTCAAGAATTGATACGTCAAATGTGCCACCACCAAGATCATAAACTGCAATAGTGCCAGAATCCTTCTTATCCAGCCCATAAGCAAGGGCAGCAGCTGTCGGCTCATTGATAATCCGCAAAACCTCAAGCCCGGCAATTTTGCCAGCATCTTTAGTCGCCTGACGCTGAGAATCGTTAAAATATGCCGGAACAGTAATAACAGCCTGGGTCACATCTTCCCCAAGATAATTTTCGGCAGTTTCTTTCATTTTAGCCAAAATCATACCAGAAACTTCACTAGGAGACATTTTTTTACCGTCAACTTCAACCCAAGCATCGCCATTATCGGCTTTGACAATTTTATAAGGGACAAGCTTTTTGTCTTTCTTCACCATCGGATCGTCATAACGACGGCCAATAAGGCGCTTAACAGCAAAAAGAGTTCCCCCAGGATTAGTGACCGCCTGTCTCTTGGCTGGCTGACCAACAAGCCTTTCACCATCGGCAGTTATAGCTACCATTGAAGGAGTGGTGCGTGCACCTTCGGCATTTTCAATAATTTTCGGATCTTTACCATCCATAACAGCGACACAAGAATTGGTTGTGCCTAAATCAATTCCAATAATTTTTCCCATTTTATTCCTCTTCTTTTAGCGAACCCATATAATGAACCCCAATTAAGGCAGTTCCTTTATGAATCCCTGAATGAGTTTAATTTACTCTATTGAGTAGTTGTTGCGTATATAAGAAGCGCTTTATCTACCTTCAAGCGCCAATTACATTTATTTATGCTTTTTTATCAATATGATTAGAAATATTTTCACTAGCTCCCTGTTTTGCTGGTTTCTTTTCTTGTTTTCTATTTGCTTTGCCCTTAGCTACTCCAACCAAAGCTGGGCGTAATATTCTGTCACCAATTTCAAAACCTTGCTGTAATTCTTCAACTATCGTACCGCTTTGTGCATCACTATCTTCAACCTCAAACATTGCCTGATGTTTGTGTGGGTCAAATTTTTCTCCCAAAGCCATAATAGGTTTTACCCCATTAGCCTGTAATAGGCGAAACATTTCCCGCTCAGTCATTTTGATGCCCTCAACCAATGAGTTCAAAATTTCATCCTGGCTTTCCAGAGCCTCTTTAGGAACAGCAGAAAGGGCGCGCGATAAATTATCGGTTGCGCTAAGCATATCGCGGGCAAAATTTGCTATTGCATAGCTTCTTACTTCGGCCACATCGCGTGCTGTTCTTTTTCGTAAATTTTCCATTTCGGCAACTGTGCGCAACAGGCGCTCTTTTAATTCAGCATTTTCCTTAGCCAATTTCTCATTTTCGGCATTTAGCGCCGCTATTGGGTCTGTTTGCATATTTTCTTCCTGCTCATTAGCTGACGCTATAGCCTCATTTTCGGTTTCAATTTTTTCTTGCTTATTCAAATCCTGATTATTATCCTGATTTTCTTTTTGCATTTCCTAGCTCTTAAATATTGGTAAAAATATTGTTCCTAACGCATATTGTGATATTTGCAACAAATATCAACTCCCAAATATTAATTTCTAAGCGTCATCATTTTTGAAATAACATGCGCTGTATAATCAACTACTGGCACAATCCGCGCATAATTTAGCCTCGTTGGACCAATAATTCCCAGCGCACCTATAATTTTTTCCGTCTCATTTTTGAAAGGGGCTAAAATTATTGATGAACCGGAAAGAGAGAATAACTTATTTTCTGAGCCAATAAAAATTCTTACCCCCTCTCCCTTATCAGCCTCGCTTAATAAATCTATCAGTCCCTGTTTCTTTTCTAACTCATCAAATAATTCGCGAACCCGTGCTAATTCTTCCATCGCCATTGTATCATTTAACAAATTAGAGCGTCCGCGAATAATTAGGGTTGGCTTGGCTTTTGAAGCACTAGCACTAATTGTTGCAAGGCCAGCTTCAACCAGATTATTAGTTAGAAAATCAAGTTCTTCCTTTTGCCTTTTTTGTTGCTGCAGCAAAATAGCCTTAGCCTGCTTTAAGGTTTTACCCAACATATGGTGTGAGAGATAATTAGAGGCTTTTTCAAGATCTGAAGGGCTGATATGTTCTTCTATTTTGAATATTCTATTTTCAACCTGCCCATCTTCTCCGACCAAAATAGCCATAGCAGTCCTATCATCAAGATGCACAAATTCAATATGTTTTAATATCATATCGCTTTTTGCGGTAATAACCATGCCTGCACTATGAGAAAGACCAGAAAGTAAAGAGCTTGCCTTTGTCAGTAATTCTTCAGTTTCTCCCTGTTTTGCACTTTGCTCAATTTGCTCGTTAATAGTTTGGCGCTCTTCACTATCTATAGAGCCTATTTCCAACATAGCATCTACAAAAAATCTTAGTCCCGTTTGCGTGGGCGCGCGCCCGGCCGAAGTATGGGGGGCTGCAATTAGACCCATTTCTTCTAAATCACACATTACATTTCTGACAGAAGCAGGAGAGAGAGAAATATCTAATAAACGCGATAATTGTCTTGAACCAACAGGGCTTCCTGTTTCAAGATAGCGCTCAACCAGACGCTTAAAAATTTCTTGGGAGCGCTCATTCAATAAAGATAAAAATTCTTCCGATGATTTATTTTGATGCATATTTAATTATATATTCTTCTAAATTGCCTATATCTGCTTTTTACTATACAGACATACATAATTTATCTAATTTAGAAATTAAACCCCCCAGCTAAGCTACATTAAAAATTCTGTCGCTTAATAGTGTTGGAAAGAAAGCTAAAACGAAATGGATAGAAAAATTACATATTTGAAAATGAACGGTTTGGGCAATGATTTTGTCATAATTGACGGGCGCAAAGATAAAATCAGCCTTAATAGGCAGCAAATAAAAAATATTGCCAATCGCCAAACTGGAATTGGTTGTGACCAGCTTATTATTCTGGAAGAAGCTGTTCAGGAAAATGCTGATATATTTATGCGTATCTATAATTATGATGGCAGTGAGGTTAATGCCTGCGGCAATGCCAGCCGCTGTGTTGCTGCGCTTATTGGTAAGGAATTGAAAAAAAATAATATTCTGATCGAAACTAACGCTTCTATTTTAGCGGCAAAAATTAATGATAAGATTATCTCTGTTGATATGGGCGAGCCCAAATTTGCCTGGCAACAAATTCCTTTAAGTGAAGAATTTGCTGATACTTCCAATATTGAATTACAAGTGGGCCCCATAGATAATCCAATTTTACATACGCCAGCAGTCGTCAATCTGGGTAATCCGCACGCGGTTTTTTTTGTTAATGATAATTTGGATAATTATAATTTAGAGCTCTTTGGCCCTTTACTGGAAAATCATCCAATTTTTCCTGAGCGGGCTAATATTTCCATTGCTAAGATTATTTCTCCAAATAATATTAAATTGCGGGTTTGGGAGCGGGGAGTTGGCGAAACAAAGGCTTGCGGGACTGGCGCCTGCGCCGCTGCCGTCTCAGCAGCCAGAAGAGGGCTTAGCGAACGCAAAGTAAAGGTTGATCTAAGGGGTGGAAGTTTAGCTATTGAATGGCAAACTAATAATCATATTATTATGAGCGGCGGTTTCTCATTTGATAATCAGGGCATTATTCCGCCTCAACTACTAAGTTAGAATGAACAAAAAAAATAATAGCACAAAAATAATTAATTTTGGCTGTCGGCTTAATTCTTATGAAGCGCAAATTATGCTTGATAAAGCCAGGCAGGCCGGATTAAAAAATACGCTTCTTATTAATTCCTGCGCGGTAACAAATGAGGCAGTTCGCCAAACCCGACAGGCAATAAGACGCGCAAAAAGGGACAATCCGCAACAAAGAATAATTGTTAGCGGCTGTGCGGCGCAGATTGAAGCGCAAAATTTTGCCAATATGGAAGAAGTAGATCTGGTAATTGGCAATAATGATAAATTAAAATTAGATAGCTATCAAAATCTAAATTTTGGTCTTGATGTAAGCGAAAAAATCAAGGTCAATAATATTATGTCGGTTAGGGAAACGGCCAATCATTTAATAAACGGCATGGATGGGCGCGCGCGTGCCTTTGTGCAAGTGCAAAATGGTTGTGATCATCGTTGCACTTTTTGCATTATTCCATTTGGACGCGGCCCTTCGCGTTCAACTCCAATGGGGCATGTGATTGAACAAATAAAAAGGCTGGTTGATAATGGTTATAATGAAATTGTATTAACTGGAGTTGATATTAGCTCCTATGGTGCTGATTTGCCGGGAAAAATAAATTTAGGTAAATTGGTGCAAAAAATTCTAAATAATGTGCCCGATCTAAGGCGCCTTCGCATTTCTTCAATAGATTCTATTGCGCTTGATGAGGCCCTATTTGATGTTTTTGCTTCAGAAAAACGATTAATGGCGCATTTACACCTATCATTACAATCTGGCGATAATCTTATTCTTAAACGTATGAAACGGCGCCATTCATATGAGGATATTATTCTTCTTTGCGAAAATTTACGTAAAGTTCGTAAGGAAATAATATTTGGCGCGGATATTATTGTTGGTTTCCCAACAGAAAATGAGCAAATGTTTGAAAATTCAGTTAAAATTGTAAGAGAAGCAAATATTAGTTTTTTACATATTTTCCCCTATTCAAGAAAAAAGGGAACACCGGCGGCAAAAATTCCTGATCAGGTGCCAAAAAAAATTACTAAAATCCGTGCTGAAAAATTACGCTCTTTAGCTAAAGAACAATTTAGAAAATTGTGTAAAACAAAAATAGGTAATATAGAGCAAGTTCTTGTTGAGCGGGCAGGTATGGGAAGGAGTGAACAATTTATTCCGACATATTTTACTGGCGCAAAGCAGGGAGAAATTGTTAGGGTAAAAATTAGAGATCATAATAATGATGGCTTAATTGGCGATTTGATGGAAATATGAAATGAGTAAAAAGAAAAAAGGGTTTTTCTCTCGTCTTTTTAGTGCTGACGAAAGCGAAGTAGCGGATAAAAAAGAGCAAAGCGCTGAAATCAATAAGAGGGGGGAGGGAGAAGAAACAGCCAATATAGATGAGAAAGGGCAAGAACAAGCCATTTACGAAAAAAAAGGCAAAATTAAAAATGAGAAAAGCCAAAATCAGGATAATATAGAAATTATACAAGCAGATAATATTAATGATGAAAAACATGATGCTGGACCGCCCGAAACAACCCCGCAATGGGCACAAGAACATATAAGTAAAGAAACAGAAAAAAAGCCAAAAAAGAAAAGCTGGCTAGAGCGTCTAACTTCTGGCCTAAAACGATCATCGGACAATCTGACTTCCAATATTGGAGCAATTTTTACCAAAAAAAAGCTTGATCAGGAAACTCTTGACGAACTTGAAGATATTCTCATTCAGGCTGATTTGGGAATTGATGTTGCAACCAGCATTATTGATAAATTGGCGCAAGAAAAATTTGATAAGGAAATAACTATAGAAGATGTGCGACAAATTTTGGCACAAGAAATAGAAAAAACGCTTTTACCCGTTGCTAAAGAGCTAAAAATTGACGCAAATAAAAAGCCATTTATTATTTTAATGGTGGGGGTAAATGGTTCGGGTAAAACTACCTCTATTGGCAAATTAGCGCAGAAATTTTCTGATAGTGGGAAATCGGTAATGCTGGCCGCTGGCGATAGTTTTCGTGCTGCGGCTATTGAGCAATTGGAAATTTGGGGAAAAAGAATAGGTGTTCCCGTTATAAGCAGGCAGATAGGGGCTGATCCTTCTGGCCTTGCATATGATGCGGTAAAAAAGGCAAAAGAACTAAAAAAGGATGTGCTAATTATTGATAGTGCTGGCAGGTTACAAAATCGCGAAGAATTAATGGCGGAATTAGAAAAAATTATTCGTGTAATCAAAAAAATAGAGCCAGATGCCCCCCATGCAGTTCTTTTAACGCTTGATGCAACAACGGGGCAGAATGCACTTAATCAGGTTAAAATTTTTGCGCAAAGAGCAGCTGTTAGCGGATTAATAATGACAAAATTAGATGGCACTGCGCGCGGTGGAATATTGGTTGCAATTTCGCGCGCTTTCTCTATACCAATCCATTATATTGGTGTTGGAGAAAATATTGAAGACCTTGAAAGTTTCAACGCAAAGGATTTTGCCAAAGCAATAGTTGGCCAACCAAGTAAGAGCCAATCAACTAAATAATAATAATTGGATTTCATATGAGCGAAAAATTAACCGGCTTCAAAGAACAAAATGATACAAAATCACAATTAATAAAGCTGGCCCTTGAATTAGGTCCTTTGGTTTTATTTTTTATTGTAAATGCGCGTGCGGGCATTTTTGTTGCTACGGCTTGGTTTATGGGGGCGATGGTTATTTCGCTTATTTTGAGCTGGATAATGTTAAAACGCATTGCCATAATGCCGCTTGTAACAGGCGTTCTTGTGTTGGTTTTTGGTGGGCTCACACTTTATTTGCAGGATGATATGTTTATCAAATTAAAGCCCACCATAGTTAATATTATGTTTGGCACTGTGTTGCTTGGGGGTATGTTATTTAAGCAATCCTTGCTCAAATATGTTTTTGGCGAAGTCTATGCTCTAAAGGAAGAGGGTTGGAAAAAACTTACCCGCCGTTGGGGGCTATTTTTCTTTTTTTTAGCATTATTAAATGAGCTTGTTTGGCGCAATTTTTCAACTGATTTTTGGGTAATGTTTAAGGTTTGGGGAATAATGCCGATAACAATTATTTTTTCTATGTTTCAAATGCCTATTTTGAGCAAATATGGCATTGACGAAACTGAAGAAAATAGTTAGCACCCTAGCGCCAATCTGGGTGTATTCCTTGTCATCAATTCAACGGATTACGATGTTGAAAATGTCTTTTTTCTCATGAGAATTCAAATATATCAAATGGAATTATCAATTGGCGAAGATGCAGGGAGGACAATACAAGTGCGTGTGCAACAGTAAAGGCTATGAAGTTCTCCGTGAAGAATTCTTATCACATTGATATTTCTTGATATTTTGCTCCTTTTGAGCGTTTAATATTGCCAGATTTTACCTCTCCATATGCAGTTTTCTTGCAATTTTGATGGATATTTTTGCGATTTCCGCCTTCTGACTTCTGATTTTGAAAAATTTTTCACAGACGCCGAAAATAGGTGCAAATAAATTAATTAACTATAATGGTTATAAATTCGAATAGTTATAAATTGCCTATTGGAACGGCGATAAATCTTCTATCAACCCCTTCAAAACCACCCTTATAGACCGATATGATAGCTATAGAGCTAGATAAATCTTCGGCCATATAGGGGGCATATACACCGTAAATTTTATAAGTTTTGGGGCAACCTCTTGAGCGGGAAATAATTTTATCGCGGTAAATTTCTGTAATTTCCCCATATGAATTTTCCTGCTTTATTAAAAAGCCCTTTGGCTGTTCCCCAAACCATTCAATACAGTTAAGAGGGGATTGGGTTGTAAATATTTCAAGAAAAATTCTATAATCATCGCTTAATTTTGCTCCAATATAGCCGGGCAAAAAATATCTGATTGAGAGTCCATCATTATCGCTTTCTCCATCACCATTTATCGCTAAGGCTAAGGCCGGAATTGAAATATTAAGCCCTTTAAGCCTAAAATCGGCTTGTTCCCTAGCTTTTACCCTTATTCGTTGAATATTGGTGCCAATGGGGATTTTTTCATAGGTTTCTTCATTATATTCCTCAACCACACGAATTGGCGTGCCAACAACCCAACTATCATTTTTAATATCAACTATATAAATTGAGGAATAGGCAAAGCCAGTACCATCTTGCACCCCATATTCTTCAAAGGCAAAATAACGTAGATTTTCCGAATAGCCGATAATATCAAGAAATGCCCTATCCCCTGCTTTTGCCGACAAAGCTGCTTGCAGATTAATAAAAATAAGCAAACTCACAAATGAAATAATTTTTTCTATTTTTCTTTGCATATATTCCCCCTTTCTAAGTTTTAATTTGCAGTTTTTACTTATTTTTTTCCGGTTGAGCCAAATCCTTTCTCATTTCTCTTTGTAGTTGAAAGCTGCGTTAATAGTTCAAATTCAACCACGCTCACGGGCGCTATTATCATTTGGGCAATCCTATCTCCCCTTTTAATCACAAAATCTTTCTCCCCATGATTAATAAGAATTACTTTTATTTCACCGCGATAATCAGCATCAATCGTTCCGGGTGCGTTAAGGGTTGTAACCCCATATTTGGCTGCCAAACCCGAGCGGGGGCGAATTTGCGCTTCAAAGCCAAAAGGCAATTGCAAAGAAAACCCGCTTGGTATTATTGCGCGTTTTTGTGGCGCAATAATGATGGTTTCTTCTTTTTTTATTGCCGCGCAAATATCCAACCCCGCCGCTCCCTCACTATGATAGCGCGGAATATTTAAGCCCATACCATTTTCAAGCCACTTAAAACCAATTTTAACTGTCATTTTGTCCAAATTTATAAATATCAAATAAGTAAAAATACTAAAATTGCTACAAAAATAAGCAAAATTATAAATGGCCAATTAGCGCGGCCATTTTTCTTCTCTAGCATAGTTTCTTGGCGCTCTAAAATATAATTAGCCCTCTCAATAAGTTCTGGAAATTGTTTTGCGCTTTGTAGAAAAATTTCGCCCTGTTCCTTTAATTCAGTTAATTTCCCCATTGGTCCGGCCTGTTCTTTTAACCAGTCTGCAACAATTGGTTTTGATATTTCCCAAAAATTAAGATCAGGATCTAACATTCGCGCCACACCCTCAACTACGACCATAGTTTTTTGCAATAAAACTAGTTCGGGGCGGGTTTGCATATTAAATATTTCGGTAATTTTTAATAATTGACCGAGTAATTTTGCCATTGAAATATCGCGCGAAATTTGTCCCTGTAACGGTTCGCCAATTGAGCGTAGAGCAAGGGCAAAATCATCAACCGATTGTGTTTTTGGCACATAGCCAATATCAATATGCATTTGAGCAATATTGTGATAATCACGGGTAATAAAGCCGTGAATAATATTGGCCAAAAAGCGACGCTCCTTTTTGTTAATTCTTCCCATTATACCAAAATCAACAGCGATAATTCCGTTTGTTTCTTTATCAATAAAAAGATTTCCCGGATGCATGTCAGCATGAAAAAAGCCATCTCTTATCGCATGGCGTAAAAAACTCTGCATTAAATGCATAGCAAGAAGTTTCCTATCAATATTAGCCCTATCTATTGCCTCTTTATCGCGAATTGGAATAGCGTCAATCCATGAAGTAACCAGCACATCTTCGCCAATATAGTCCCATTTTACTTCTGGCACGGCAAAACCATTATCATTTTTTATATTATCGCCAAATTCGGAAATAGCTGCCGCTTCAAAACGTAAATCTAATTCTAATTGTGCCGAACGCTGTAATATTTCAACTACACTAACCGGGTTAAGCCTTCTAAGGGGGGGGATTAGATTTTGCGCCAAACGCGCGCCAGCAAAAAAACTCTTAATATCCTTATTAAATTGTTCACGAATATTTGGCCTAAGTAGCTTAATAGCGACTAATTCCTCACTGCCATCTTTATTTATCAAATTTGCCTTATGGACTTGCGCAATGGAAGCGGCGGCGATTGGCTTAGAAATATTTACTATTTGTTTTTCTTTCCCCTCAAGAGCGTGGGATAAAATTTTGGGCACTAATTTTTCATCAAATGGCTCCATTCTATCCTGTAGGGCAGATAAATCATTGGCTATTTTTTCCCCTACAATATCAGGCCTAGTAGCCAGAAGCTGGCCAAATTTAACATAGGTAGGTCCGAGTTTATTCAAAGCTCTTGTTAAGCGCTCAACCCGGCCTGTTTTTCTAACGCTTCTTCTTTCAATTAAGCGTAGTATTTTTATCACTAATCTTGCAGATGATGGTAGATGTTTAACATTAATAAGCGAAAATGCTCCCTCACGGCTAAGCACAAATCCAGCTCTTATTAAACGGGCATAAGAGAAAATAGCCATATTAAATTTTCCATGCACTATGAAGAGCGGCAATATTGCCACTAAGGGCTGTGTGGGTTACGCGCTTAAAGCCGGCATTTTCTATCATGGCCGAAAATTCTTTAGCACTGGGAAATTGCTCTATACTTTCTACCAAATATTTATAAGAGGCACTATCATTGGCAACCAAACCACCTAAGGGGGGAATGACTTTATTGGTAAAAAGCTGATATAATTTATCAAAACCCTTTATATCAACATTTGAGAATTCTAAAATCAGCAACCTGCCTCCCCGCTTGAGCACGCGGTAAGCCTGCTCTAGGGCTTTATCAATTTTGGGCACATTGCGAATTCCAAAGGAAATAGTATAGCCATTGAAATAATTATCTTCAAAGGGAAGTTGCTCGGCATTGGCCTGAACAAATTTAACCTTATCCGGATAGAGCCAATTTTTTGCTCTTTCCCTACCAACCTGTAACATTTGCTCATTAATATCGGCAACAATTACATCGGCATAACCATAAGAAGCATTTATTATACGTTTGGCAATATCGCCCGTTCCTCCAGCCATATCCAGAACTCTATATGGAAGAGAGCCATTTTTTGGCGGCGCAAGGCGGGCAACCAACGCATCTTTCCAAAGGCGATGAATACCAAAACTCATTAAATCATTCATCAAATCATAGCGAGCGGCAACATTATCAAATACCTTATTAACGAGGGTTTGCTTGTCCTTTAAGGCTATTTTCTTATGCCCAAAATTGCTCATTTCAATATTATTATCCATTTGCCTACTTTTGTTTTTTTGCTTTATTTCTTTAACATATTAAACCATATAGCAACAATTATCCAAGCCGCATTTTATAAAAAGGAAAAAAATGCCTGAATTACCCGAAGTAGAAACCGTAAAAAAAGGGCTGGAGCCTTATTTAGAGGAAGCAATAATTAAGGATGTTCGGTTAAATCGTAAAAATCTTCGCTTTGATTTTGCAAAAAATTTTACTTCCCAATTAAGGAAACAGCAAATTAAATCCTTATCAAGACGTGGTAAATATCTGATTTTTTCGCTCAAAAATGACATGAATTTTCTGGTTCATCTGGGCATGAGCGGCAATTTTATTATTATAAAAAATAATGATGCATATAGAAAAATAAAACATTGTCATGTGGAATTCTTGCTAACAACCAAAGAAGGAGAAGAATATAGGTTATTATATATAGATCCGCGTCGTTTTGGCTTCATGGAATTATTTACTAAGCAGAGTGAAAATAAATTTTTACAAAATTTGGGCGTTGAGCCTCTTAGTAATGAATTAAATGCTCAATATTTGGCCAAGCAGTTTTTTGCTAAAAAAAGTGAAATAAAATCAGCATTGCTTAATCAAAAAATAATTGCGGGGTTAGGTAATATTTATGTTTGTGAGGCGCTTTGGCGAGCTAAAATTTACCCTAGAGAAAAAATTGCTCATCTGGTTAAAAAAAATTACCAGCCCACTAAAAAATTAGAAAAACTATCATCTGCAATAAAGGAAATATTAGCAAAAGCAATAAAGGCAGGCGGCTCTACAATTAGCGATTTTCACTCAGTTAATGAGCAAAGTGGTTATTTTCAGCATTATTTTGCTGTTTATAATCGAGCGGGAGAAAAATGTAGTAGAAAAAAATGTAACGCAATAATAGTAAAAATTTCGCAAGGAGGGCGCTCTACATTTTTTTGCCCAAAATGCCAAAAACCCTGAAATAACTATTTTAGCATGCAAAATTGAAAAAACGGAAAAATAGTTGACTAGCAATCAACAGCCTATTATAAACCGCGCAGAGTTAAGGCATTTGCTATAATATAATTATTTCGCCAGTGGTGAAATTCTAAGAATTTTAAGAGGAATTTGATGGCCAATACGTCTTCAGCAAAAAAGGCTGTTCGTAAAATTGCAGCACGAACTAAAATTAATAAAGCGCGTCGCTCGCGCATGCGCACATATATTCGTAAAGTTGAAGAAGCCATTGCGGCTGGCAATAAAGAGGGTGCGCTTAAGGCTCTTAAGGAAGCTCAGCCCATTATCCAAAGCGCGGCCACTCACGGAATAGTGCACCGCAATCTTGCATCACGCAAAGTTTCTCGTCTTGCTAGGCGGGTGAACAAGATAGGCGGGTAACATATAAGGCTATGAGGTTATGTTACTCTGCCTATATATTTTGCTATAATCATTGATAATAATTTGTTGATTTATAATAATCTGCTAAATCTGTGCCAAAGATCTTCTATATTATCGGCGATAATTATTTTTTGCTCAATTTTTTTCAATTTGACGCTGGCAATATCTGCAATAAAGCCGCGAATAAATTCAAAATGTCTATTTTTATTCAATAAGGCGATAGGTTTTTTTTGTTCGCTGGCAACCCAACTATCAAATAATAATTTTACCGATAATAAAGAGCCGGGCAGGCCAATAAATCCATCTGATTTTTGACTAAGTTGTGCTAATTTATTTTGTGAATTTTTAACAAGAATTTCAATATTTATATCCGCCAAAGTGCTGGGTAGCTCAAATTCTTCATCGGCAAAAATTGTAACATCACCCCCCGCCCTTTTAAGGCTGCTGATAAAGGGAGTGCAAATATTATTTCTTTGCACATAACAATTTATGCTAATTTTTTGGCTGGCAAAAAATGCTCCAGCCTGCACCATAATTGAACTACGTTCAGGATCTCCTGCTCCCATATCAGATGCAAAAACAGCTATTCTTTGTTTTTTTTTACTCATATTATTATAGGCCGCGCTTTAAGGAACCAAGAATGCCCCGAACTAAGGACCTTCCTAATTGACGGGCAACCGTGCGGGCAAGTGTTTTCACTGCAGCCTCTGTTGCACTTTGGCGCCTGTAATTTCTTTTACGTGAGCGGCTTCTCTTTGTTGGTCTATCGTCACGGAAAATATCCTCATATCCTGTGCGCGGGCGGCGCATACGCCCATATTGTTCGCGTTCCCTATCCTCCCTTTCACGCTGGCGCAACTCATCTAATTGTCTTTGTTCAGCCCTTTTTTGTAAAACTTCAAATGCTGAATGTCTGTCAATAGTTTCATCATAAATATCAGCTAGAGGGGAGTTAGCTATAATTTGCTTTCTTTCACTCACTGTTATTGGCCCAAGTCGTGAAGATGGTGGGCGCATTATTGTTCGCCCAACTATTGAAGGAACCCCCTTTTTTTCTAAAGTTGAAACCAAAGCTTCGCCTACGCCAAGATTTGTAATAGCTTCTTCTGTATCAAAATCAGGATTTGGGCGAAAAGTCTCTGCTGCAACCCTAACGGCCTTTGCTTCTTTTGGTGTATAGGCGCGTAAAGCATGCTGCACTCTATTGCCCAATTGCGCTAAAACACTATCGGGAATATCAACTGGATTTTGCGTAACAAAATATACGCCCACCCCTTTTGAACGCACTAACTTTACAACCTGCTCTACCTTTTTTAGCAAAATTTTAGGTGCTTCATTAAATAATAAATGTGCTTCATCAAAAAAGAAGACCAATCTAGGTTTATCCGGATTGCCCACTTCCGGTAGTTCTTCAAATAATTCTGACAATAGCCATAATAAAAAGGTTGAATATAATCTTGGTGATTGCATTAATTCATCCGCTGCTAATACGGAAATAAATCCGCGCCCCTCATTATCGGTGCGCATAAGATCGGTAATATTAAGCGCCCTCTCACCAAAGAAATTTTCTGCCCCCTGTTGTTCTAATATTAATAAAGCGCGCTGAATTGCACCAATAGAAGCGGTTGAAACATAGCCATAAATTGCCGATATTTCCTTTGCTCTTGTGGCCATTTCCACTAATAATGAACGTAAATCCTTCAGATCTAATAATAATAATCCCTCATCATCGGCAATCTTAAAAGCAATATTTAATACTCCCTCCTGTGTTGCGTTAAGGTCTAAAAGGCGCGAAAATAATAATGGCCCCATATCGGAAATAGTTGTGCGAATTGGGTGGCCTTGCCTGCCAAAAAGATCCCAGAAAATTGTAGGAAAACTGCTTAATTCATAGTCAGAAAAGCCAATATTATTTGCCCTTTCAATTAAGAAATCTTTTGCTTCACCCTTAACGGCAATGCCGGATAAATCTCCCTTCACATCGGCGCAAAAAACCGGAACTCCAGCCGCAGAAAAACCTTCGGCCATAATTTGTAAACTAACTGTTTTACCGGTTCCTGTCGCACCCGTAATTAAACCATGCCTATTGGCATATTTTAATTTCAGATATTCCGGTTTGTCTGATGTTCCTAAATATACAGCATCTTTTTTAAGCATTTTGGGGTCCCTTATATTCTATCAGTGGTTGATTATAATGATAGATAAATATTGAGCAATAATTATTATAAATATGGTTGGAATTAATCATTTTCTGGCGATTTTTGACCATACGCAAATATACCAAATTAAATATTCACCGACAAAAAGTATAAATAACGCATTCTATCCCAGTAAACTATCCCAATAAATTTGAGTAAAGAAATATATTTATAAAATGAAAATTAGCAATAAAGCGCCAAGCAAAGAAATGATGGCAAAAGCTAATGTAAATCCTAAAACAGGCTTGGCAACCGATTATCTGAATTTGTTTAATGAATATATTATGCTGGCCGAGATGGTTAATGATGGTCTGATGGAGGAAAACGAACTTAAAAATTGGAAAGAAAGCGATTATGAAAGCCACTTTATTAAAACTGGCTTTAGGGGGGTGGATATTGTTCTTAGCGCCTATTATCACATGGATAAAAATGTAAAATCCCAATTTATAGATGAAGTAAATAAGTTAATCAGCCTGATCAAAAATCACCAAAAATATCCCCTTAGTAAATTAAGTGAGATAAAACATCAGCGCGATCTTGTTGAGGCTATAATTGCAAAAGGCACGCCGATAGGGGAAGATGAACATAGTCACGCTCAAGAAGATATTGATGCTCTGTTTGACTAAGTGCTTTATAATTTAGTATCATGGCTTGCATATGGTTTAGCCGCATATTTACCATCTGGCAGATAGGGATTATGAAAAATAATAAATTTATAAAAATTATTTTTATTGTATTTTTTGCGCTCAGCTTAACAATTAATAGTGCAAAATCTATAGATCCGCCCTATCAGGCGCAGATGGAAAGATTAACAAATATTTTAGGCTCTCTTTATTATTTACAGCCTTTATGCGGTTATAATGAAATAGATTGGCGCAAGCAAGTAGCCACTCTTATTATGCTAGAAAAGCCAACAAAGGATAGAAAACAAAGATTAGCCGGCGCTTTTAATGAGGGTTTTCAAACATTTGCAAGAATTTATAATATATGCACCCCCTCAGCCAAAGAGGCTATGGAGCGTTTTTTGCAGGAAGGAGCCTCTTTAGCAAAATATATTCACACACAATTTGCCGAATAGGGTAGTATTTTTACCAATCTTGCATTAACCTTGCTTTTAATTATCAGACCATTTTGCATTTTCTTATGCTAGGAAGATTCTGAACAAAGAGAGCAGATTTATGTTTTTATTCGCAAATAAAATTGAACAGGACGAAAAATTTGAAATTGAGCGCCGTTTAGCCCTCGAATATCTTGCCGATGCATGGAATAATGCCGAACAAGATGGTTTAGAAGGGGAATCAATTGCCCATGCTGCCCTTTTTGCGGCCATTGCTACTTTGGTTAAAAATTACGGGGAAGAATCGGTAGCCGAATTAATAGATAAATTGCCGCAAAGAATTAGGCATGGCGAATATACGCTTAACAGATCCGTTCAATAATATTTGTTGGTGATATATAGTCGGCCGTGAATATTTATCGCTCAGAAGGCGGAAGTCAGAAGCCAGAAGTCGGAAATCAGAGGTCGGAAGTGGGAAATCAGAGGTCGGAAGTGGGAAATAGTAGAGCGTAACCTTATGCGATTTTTGTCGAATGAAAATGTGTATTAGTTGTATTAGTTGAGATTTTTTCGCCGCATAATTTTATCTTTTGCTTTTTGCAGGGCATCTGCATAGTCAGGGCCAAAGCGAACCCTTGCCATTTTAATTCCCATATCTAATCTTTGAGATAAAATTTCATTATTATTATCCTGCTTTAATTCTTCCAAATTTCTTTCAAGAAGAATTTCAAGACTTTGTCCGGTTTCGCGCCAGATTTTCTTAAATAGAGCATTAAGGGCTAAACTTTCGCGTGCCTCGCGCACCGCATCCAATAAATAAATACCGTTAAGGGCTGCTAAAAGCCTATCAGAATCCAACCTATCTAGCCCTCTACGCGGCTTTCTAAGAGATTGACTAACATCTGTGCTAACTTCTTCTAAGCGCGGCTCTACTATCTTAGCCATTTGTCTTGAAATTTCGCTTGCAGCGCGACATAGGCGCGAATCACGATCTAGTTCAATATAGCCCGTTGCTGCATGAAATAATTTATGAAAGCGATTAATAGAATTACACATTAAATCGGCGTCAATAAAAATTCCCTTTTGCGATGTTAAAATAGAAGCCTGATTTTGTGCATGCGATAAAAGAGCCTCAATTAGTGGCCCAAAACCAGCGCGGACAAAAGCGGCTTCAGAAGAAGCACCAACAATATTAGTAGCAGATAAAATTAAGCGGCCGGGATTGGTAATTTGCGAAATTACCGCCTGAAATAGTAGGGAAGCAAGTTTTTCATCTTTTAGCGGCATAGATTGTAAGGCTTTCCCAAGCGCCAATTCATCCTCCATCATATTGGCCGCCTTGCCAAATGCTGAAGCTTTGCTTAAAACCGGCTGATAGCGCATGGCGCTAATAAAAATTGGAACTCTTTCCTTTATTTCTTCTCCGCCTAATTGTCCGGCTAATTTGTGATCGGATTCCCCAGCAACAACTGCATTTTCAAATTGTTGGCTCACTTTTTTTCTAATATCATCAATATTAGAAAGAATTATTTTTTTGGCTTTTTCCTCATTATCTATTTTTGCCAAAAACTGAGCTAGATCGGGAAAAACATCTCTTATTATCCAAGTCCAGATGGCTTGCATATGATTTTCATTTAATGCACCATCAAATTGAATTGGGGTAGGATCTTTGACGATAATATCCTTAAATAAATTCAAAAATCCTTTCTGACCGATAGATTTAGCATTTTCTATATCGCTATTGCTAAGATCAGTTCTGCGCCGTTGTAAATTTTTATAATTATTATTTAGAGAATTTTGTTTGAATTTTTGCATAAATCATATCAATAGCTGGTTAGAATCATATTTTGCTAGATTTTACTCATAGAATGTAAATAAAGCGCTGACAGATTTAACTTTCTGTCATATAAATTTACGGCGCAGCTAATAATAGCAGAAATAAGCAATCATACTATAAAGGCAAATAGAGCAAAATTAGCTGTCTAATTTTGCCCCCTCAATTACCGCCTGTAAGTCAATCAGACCAACCATTTTTTCATTATGGGTAATTATACCGCGTAACAGCTCAACATCGCTTGATGAATTGCTTTCCGGAACAGGATGAATATCATCTTTTTTGATTGTTAAAATATCGCTTACAGCGTCAACCAAAATACCAACCCACTTCTCTCCAACCGACATTACGATAACCACATGAGTTTTAGTTGGCGAAGTTTTACCTCCTCCAAAGCGCGCTCTAAGATCAAAAATTGGCACAATAGTGCCGCGTAAATTTATCACCCCACGCACATATTCCTTAGTATTTGGCAATGGGGTAGCACCATTCCAAGCGCGGATTTCTCGCACTGTTGTTATTTCAACAGAGTAAGTCTGTTCTCCAAGTGAAAAAGCTATTAGCTGTAATGAATTTGTTGCAGCTAGTTCAGAATTTTTTCCTTCTTCTACATTAAGAGCTTCCATAATATTTCCCTTCAAATTTAGGCAGCAGCATTTCGCTGATTAGACATAGAATTTTTTAAGCCCTGAATATCAACAATTAAACCAACAGAGCCATCACCAAGAATTGTGCCACCGGCAATTCCATCAATTCGTTCAAAATTTTCCTCTAAACTTTTAATCACAACTTGCTGCTGACCAATAATTGCATCAACAATCAAGGCCAGCTTATTGCTCCCCTCAGCTTCGCAAAGCACCACAAAACGTTCGCTTTCCTTAACATCACTTTCCATACCAAAATAAGAGGCAAGGTCTATGGATTGCACATATTCGCCACGCACCTGCAACAATTTTGCACCTGTTGGCAATTGTCCAAAATCTACCCGCTCACATTGCATTGTTTCAACTATTGATGAAAGCGGAATAACATAAGGAGAGCCCGCAACGCGCACCAGCATAACATCAAGCACGGCAAGAGTTAGTGGCAATCTTAATGTCATGCGCGTTCCCTTGCCCGGAGATGATTTTACAATGACCGAGCCGCCAATTTTATTAATATTTGATAGCACCACATCCATGCCCACACCGCGTCCGGAAAGGTCTGAAACTTCTTCAACAGTTGAAAATCCTGGTGCAAAAATAAGATTATCTATCTGATCATCGCTCAGTTGTTGATCTTCGCCAACAATACCCTTTTCTCTGGCCAATTTTAGAACTTTTTCACGATTTATGCCAGCTCCATCATCTTCAATTATAATTAAAATAGAGCCGCCCGCTTGTTCGGCCGATAATTTTATTGTGCCCGTTTCTGGTTTGCCATTTTTAATTCTGACTTCAACCGGCTCAATGCCGTGATCCGCAGAATTTCTTATCATATGGGTTAATGGATCTGATAATTGCTCAATAACAGTTTTATCAATTTCCGTATTTTCGCCAGACATATCAAGTTTGATTTTTTTGCCGGTTTTTGCTGCTAATTCTCGCACTAAGCGAGGCATACGCGAAAAGACCGATTTTACCGGTTGAGCGCGAATTGCCATCACCGAATCCTGCAAACCCCTTGTGGTGGTCGCTAATACTTCTAACCCCCGCACTAATTCTTGATATTGATGGCGCAAATAATCGTCCATTTGCTGGGTTAGCATAGACTGAGTAATAACCAATTCGCCTACCATATTTACGACCCTATCAACTTTTTCTAGGTCAACGCGAATAGATTGCATCGAGGTTGCAGGTGGCTTGGTGGATGGTTTTTTGGCTGTAGGATTTGCCGCCGTTGAACTCTCTTTATTTATGGAAGGGGCTTTGTTTTTATCTTCTTCACCCTTTTCCTTAACTTTTGGCTTTGGTTTAATTTCTGCGGCTAATTCAGCCAGGCTTGGAATATTTTCTTCGCTTTCTTCGCTTTCTTCACTCTCTTCGCTCTTATTTGCTGCTTCTTTTTGCGCATTTACATCTGAATTATCTTTATTCGCGAGGGTTTCTTCTTGCTGAAGCGGACTAATTTTTAATTCGCAATCATTGTCAACAAATTCAAATATTTCCAAAATATCTTCCTTTGTGACGGAATTATTTTTTATTTTTATTTCCCAAGTGCAATAGACTGAAAATGGCTCAAAATCCCTTAATGTTGGGATTTCTCCCAATATTGCTCTTATTTCTACCTTACCTAATTGGGAAAGTTCGCGTAATAATAATAAAGGGTCATTAGCGCTGACATAAAGATCGCGAAAAGGTTTGAATATAACGAGCCAGCCTTCAATTTCTTCTTCGCTATCATTATTTTCCTTACCTGCTTCTTCCTCTTCATTTTTATCTAAATCAACACTGACAGGTGTAAAATCAATGTCAAATTCATCTATTGGCTCTTCGTCTTCTTCCCCTTTATTATTATTTACATTGGCAGAGCTTGCCTTACAAAGAGCCACAAATTGCGCCTTTTCTTCTGCCCCATAATCTGCGTCCAATTCTTCGCCAGTTCTGGCAGCCTCAACAAAATCGGCAACCAAATCATTAGATCTGATGCATAATTTTATAACATCGTCGCTAAATTCAATCTGCCCATTACGCACATAGTCAAGTAAGGTTTCAAATTCATGAGTAAAATCAACAAGCGCTTCAAAACCAAAAGCTCCCGCCCCTCCCTTTATTGAATGAATGGCGCGAAAAATTGCATTCATGCGCTCAGGGCTTTTATCCCCCTCTTCAATAGCCGTAAATTGCTCCTCAAGATCTATTAATAGTTCAGAACATTCATCAAAATATGTAGCCTTGAATTCGTCTAAATCACTCATAAATCTCTTCCCTATCTCATCATTTGGCACTAATTATCGCCATAATTAGTGCACCACACGATTTATAACCGAAATTAATTTATCCGGATCAAAAGGTTTGACAATCCAACCAGTGCCGCCTGCGGCGCGCCCCTGATCGCGTTTTTCCCTTGAACTTTCAGTTGTAAGAATAAGAATTGGAAGTGATTGAAATCTGCCAGAGGATCTGACATTTTTAATAAATTCAATCCCATCCATTACCGGCATATTTATATCGGTAATCACAATATCAACTTCTTCTTGATTAAGGACATCAAGCCCTTGCTGACCATCTTCGGCTTGTAAAACTTCAAAACCGGCATTGCTTAATGTATGATGTAACATTGCCAGCATAGTTTTAGAATCATCAACAGTTAATACGCGCATATTTTATTCCTTTGTAAATGAAGCAAAATTTTCAACTAACCCCAAACGATTAATTGCCCCGCGCATGGGTTCGCTCGGATTTAAGATTGTAAAACCAACATTAATTTTTTGTGCTGTCTTGGCGGCAGAAATAAGCATTAAAAGCGAATTTGTTGCCACCCGTTGAACGGAAGAGGCATCAATTTTAACATCACCCTCCTCAAAATGTTCAAGTAAATCGTCCTTTAATTTATCAGAAACATCCAGATCAAAAATTTCTGGCAATATGATAGTCTTTCCCTTATTCTGCCCCAAACCACTTTCTAGCATCAGAATTAACCTCTCATTAAGCAAATATTTCGGTTTATGCTTAAGGAATTGTTTCACTCTAGTGGTTTAAGAATTACTAATAAGTTGAAATTAGCTGTAAAAAAATGTGAAATTTTAGCAAATTTTATTGATAAGCGCCAAAATTTCTGCCTCATCAACCTCATTTTGCTTATTTGGGTGCCATTTTGGGTTCTTACATTTATCTATTAACATAGCGCGCACCCCTTCAGAAAAATCATTTCTCCTAGCCATCCAGGTGGCTAAAATATAATCAATTTGCAGCGATTTTTCGCTGGTTTTAATTTTTCTTACCCTATCATGAGAAATAATTATTGCCGCTAAAGATGTTGGGCAATGTTTTGATATTATTTGATAAAATTCTTTGGCATGTTTGTTTGATGCCGCAGATTTTTGTAAAGAAAATAAAATTTCACTAATATTATTTTTTGTAAAATCTTCCTTGCAACTATCTGCTTTTGGCAAAAAGTCAATTGTTAAATCCGAATCAGTTTCACTATTCATTATTTGCTCAATAGATTGTTCAATATTATCATTATTAATTGCTGCAATTATTCTTTGCCGCACCGATAAAAGCCTATCATTAGCAATAATATAATCGGTTAGATTTAGTTTAATAGCGTCTTTTTGTGTAACAGTTTGGCCAGAAAGCAAAAAGGCTAAAGCTCTATGACGATCAATATTTGCCAAAATTGCGTCAATTCCACAATCGCACACAAAACCAATAGCTGCCTCAGGCATAGCAAAAATAGATCTTTTAGTTGCAAAACGATATTTAGCATTGCCGGCCAAACCAAGACCGCCACCCATAATAATACCATCGCAAAGCGCGATTATTGGTTTTTTATATTGTGCAATATGGCCATCAAGTGAATATTCCGCCCTAAAAAAATCATACATTTTTTGTTCTTGCTTATCCAAAATATATTGCCGTGCTAAGCGAATATCTCCGCCAGAACAAAAACCGCGCTCTGTTGCGCTTTCAATTAAAACGCCCTTTATGGAGTCATTATTTTCAAAATCTATTAAGGCTGCTTCAATCATATCCAGCATATTACGATTAAGAGCATTAATTGCCTTTGGTCTATTAAGGGCAATAATTCCCACTCTATTTTCCTGTGAAATAATGACTTCTTTGCTCATTTTATCCCCTTTAATTTTATTAATATTCTTAAAACAGCTTTTATAAGTTTCCAAATAAGAAAAGCAATGTTAATGAATTTTTATGAAAAAACTCCATCTTAGCGGTATCGCCGCCGATTTAGCAAAATATAATCAGGAAAAAGGACCAATAAGGCTTGGCATTATTGGCGCTGGGGAAATGGGAACAGACCTTGTTACCCAAACTATGCTGATGGATGGTATTTCCATTGGCGCAATTAGCGCCCGACGCCCAGAAACAGCCTATGAAGCAATAAAAATTGCCTATGGCAATGAGGATTTAGCTGAATATGTTGATAAAGATAGCTCTATGTCCCATGCGATTGAAAGGGGTAAAATTGCCATTACGCAAGATGCACAAATTATGGTCTGTAATGCCCAAATTGACATAATTATTGATGCAACCGGCAAGCCCGGAGTAGCCGCAGATTATATTTTATTAGCCATGCAGCATAATAAACATATTATTATGATGAATGTTGAGGCTGATGTCACAATTGGACGCTATTTAAGAATGCAGGCCGAAAAATTGGGGGTAATTTATTCGCTTGGAGCGGGTGATGAACCTACTTCTGCTATGGAATTAATAGAATTTTGCTCTGCTTTGGGGTTAACAATTATTTGCGCGGGTAAGGGAAAAAATAATCCGCTAAAATATGATGCTGTGCCAGATGATTATATTGAGGAAGCGGCAAGACGTAATATGAATCCGCGCATGCTAGTTGAATTTATTGATGGTTCAAAAACTGCCGTTGAAATGGCCGCAATTGCCAATGCAACCGGCTTAGTTCCTGATATTGCCGGCATGCACGGGCCAAAAGCTGATCGCGATGATTTAGCGAAAATTCTTATTCCAAAGGCAGATGGGGGAATATTAAATAATATTGGGGTGGTAGATTATACTATAGGTAAGGGTGTGGCGCCGGGTGTATTTGTTATTGCAAAGGCGAAACATGAGCGAATTATTGAAAGAATGGATGATTTACATATTGGCAAAGGTCCATATTATAGTTTTTTCCGCCCCTACCATCTTACTTCGCTTGAAGTTCCGCTAACGGCGGCGCGCATTATGCTTTATGGCAAGGGCGATATGGCGCCTCTAAAGAAACCGGTTGCTGAGGTTTGCGCCATTGCTAAAAGAGATATTAAACCAGGAGAGATTTTAGACGCTATAGGGGAGACTTCCTATCGCTCTTTTACTATGCGGGTAGAGGAAGCAAGGGAGAAATCCTGCCTTGCTGTTGGTCTGCTTGAAGGAGGAAAAGCAATAAAGCCAATTAAAAAGGGTGAATTAATCACCGAAAAAAACGCTGTTCCTGATAAAAGCACAAAACTTTATGAAATGAGAATAAAGCAGGAAAATATGTAGCCTATAATTGTAGAATGAAATAGTGGGATTAATAAATATGCGGGTTTTACTAATTGGATCTGGAGGGCGTGAACATGCTTTAGCCTGGAAAATTTGCCAATCAAAAAGGCTAGAAAAATTATATATTGCGCCGGGCAATGGGGGAACGCAACTATTAGGCGAAAATATTTCGCTTAATATTTCTAACCACGCACAAATAATTAAATTTTGCCGAGATAAAAATATTGATCTGGTAATTATTGGCCCTGAGGCCCCCTTAGTTGAGGGAATTGTAGATAGTTTACAAAGAGCGAAAATAAAAGTTTTTGGCCCTACCAGAGAGGCGGCAATGCTTGAGGGGTCAAAAATATTTAGTAAAAAAATATGTAAAGAAAATAATATTCCTACTGCCAATTATATAGAATTTGATGAGGAAAGGGCAGCAATAAATTACCTTAAAGAACAAAAAATGCCAATTGTTATCAAGGCTGATGGGCTGGCTGCCGGTAAGGGCGTAGTGATTGCCAAAAATTTTAGCGAAGGAAAGCAGGCAATAAAAAATTGCTTTGGTGGAACTTTTGGCGCAGCGGGTAAAAAAATCATAATTGAAGAATATTTGGAAGGAGAAGAAGTTTCTATTTTTGCAATTTGTGATGGGGAAAATTTTATCACTTTGGCCAGCGCACAAGATCATAAAAGAGCTTTTGATAATGATGAAGGGCCTAATACCGGCGGTATGGGTGCATATTCCCCTGCTCCCATTATTGATAATAATTTATCAGAAAAAATAAATGAAAAAATAATTTTGCCAACCATAAGGGCTATGAAAAAACGCGGCACCCCATTTACGGGCATATTATTTGCCGGTTTGATGATAGTTAATGGTAAGAAAGAAGCAAAATTAATTGAATATAATGTGCGTTTTGGTGACCCTGAATGCCAAGTATTAATGTTACGTTTAGAAAATGATTTATTGGATATAATTGAAGCGGCAATTAGCGGTAAATTAGCAAATATTAAATTAGCTTGGAAAAAACAGAGCGCCCTTTGCGTTGTAATGGCAGCTAAAGGATATCCGGGAGAATATAAAAAGGGATCTGTCATTGAAAATTTACAAAATATAGAAAATGAAAATATAAAAATATTTCATGCCGGCACAAAAAGGATGGAAGAAAAATTTTTGGCTAATGGTGGTCGGGTGCTAAATATTGTAGCATTGGGCGATAATGTTGCAATGGCGCAAAATCGCGCCTATCAGGCAATTAGAAAGATAGATTGGAAAGATGGTTTTTTTCGTTCCGACATTGGTTTTAGGGCTATAGAGGAAAAAAATAAATATTAATTATATTTGTTACATAATTTATTTTGAATGAGAGTAAAATGCCAACAATAAAAGGACCCAGAATAGGCATAGCACTTGGCGGCGGCTCGGCGCGCGGCCTTATGCATATTCCCTTTATTGAAGCAATGGATGAAATGGGGCTTAGACCAAACATTATTGCTGGCACTTCTATTGGGGCTTTGGTTGGTGCCGGCTGGGCAGCGGGAATGAAGGGAAAAGATATTCGCGAACATACCTTAAAAGTATTAGGAAGTATGCGTGCAATAACCGCTCGTTTATGGAAAACACAAATAAAAGATTTACGAAATTTATTCAAAAATGGTATTTCCATGCAGCTTGATGCATTAATGATTGTAAATGCTTTTTTACCCGATAAATTTCCGCAAAAATTTGAAGATTTAAGAACTCCGCTTTATATTATAGCTACTGATTTTCGCTCTTGGCACCAAGTTGTATTTCACTCAGGGCCATTAAAGCCAGCCATTGCTGGCTCCATAGCTATTCCCTCACTCTTTAGACCGGTAGAATATGATGGAAGGTTATTGGTTGACGGCGGGGTGGTTAATCCTTTGCCCTTAGATGCTGCCTCTATTGGCGCTGATATTACCGTTGCTATTGATGTTAATGGTGATCCTTCTAACAGAACAAGAAATGAAGAACCTTCGGCAATAGATGTAACATTGGGTTCAGCGCAAATAATGATGCATGCCTTAACAGCGCATAATATTGCCGCCTATCCGCCCGATATTTATATTCGCCCAAAAGTGCAACAATTTGGCGCTTATGAATTTTGGCGGGTGCGTGAGATTATCGCAGAGGGAGAAAAAGAAAAAGAACATTTCAAACGTGAATTATCTAAAAAAATAGAAGAATTTATCGCCGCAAGGCAAAAAACTGTTTAAGTAATTTTTCTGCCCTCTTTTCATCCAATCCGGAAATTATTTCTGGCTTATGGTGACAAATGGAAGAATAAAAAAATCTGACCCCATTATCAACCGCCCCCCCCTTTATATCTTCTGCACCATAATAAAGACGGCGCAATTTTGCATGTGCTATTGCTCCGGCACACATTGTGCAGGGCTCTAATGTTACATAAATATCGCATTCAGATAGGCGTGCTAATTTTAGTTTTTTTTGCGCTTCTCTAATTACTAATAATTCCGCATGGGCAAGGGAATCATTTAATTGGCGCATTTTATTATGGCTTTGCGCAATTATTTCTTCTCCCCTAACTATCACTGCTCCAACTGGAACTTCGCCCTTATTATTAGCCAATTCGGCTTGTTTGAGCGCAATTTTCATGGGAGAAATATTTTTATTCTGCATAATGGGCAGTCTACATATTTATTTTGAAATAATAATTATAATTAGGTTAGGATAAAGTAATTTTTGGAGAATCACCAGATGGCTATTCGTCAATTACCAGATAATCTTATTAACCGTATTGCTGCTGGTGAAGTGATAGAGCGCCCGGCAAGCGTGGTTAAGGAGCTGGTTGAAAATTCCCTTGATGCGGGGGCAAAAAAAATCATAATCACTACTGCTAGGGGGGGAAAGGAGATTTTACAGGTTGAAGATGATGGTTATGGCATAGATGAAAAAGATCTGCCATTGGCGGTTGAAAGACACGCAACCTCAAAGCTCCTAGATGATAATCTTGATAATATTACTTCACTAGGCTTTCGTGGAGAAGCTCTAGCTTCAATCAGCGCTGTTGCTACAATTTCTATCGCTTCACGCACAAATTCTGCAAAAAATGGTTTTGAATTGACGGTTGAAAATGGGAAAAAAAGTAAAATAAAACCCTGTTCCATGAATAGGGGAACGATTATTAAGGTTGAAAATCTATTTGCAAAAATTCCTGCCAGATTGAAATTTCTCAAAAGCGATAGGGCTGAAACTAACGCTATAACCGATATTATAAAACGTTTGGCTATGGCTAATCCATTTGTGCATTTTATTATTGAGGGAAGTGACAGAAAAAATATTAATTGGCCGGCACAAAAAGGAGAGGGAGCTTTAAGAGCTAGAATTGCACAAATAATGGGGGCGGATTTTGTTAAAAATTCTTTTTCGCTTAATTTTGCTAATGAAAAAATAAAAATTGGTGCTTTAGCAAGTTTACCTACCTTTACAAGGGCAAATAGTCTGGGGCAGTTTTTTTTCGTTAATGGGCGCTCTGTGCGCGATAAAATATTATTAAATGCAACGAGGGTGGCATTTTCTGATTATATTTTCCGAGATAGATTTCCCCTCATTGCGCTATTTTTATCAATAGAGCCTGATTTTGTTGATGTTAATGTGCATCCGGCAAAAAGCGAAGTTCGTTTCAAAGATGCTGGTATAATCCGTTCAAGCGTAATTAAAGCAATTAGAGAGGGATTGGAAATAGCCGGCTATAAAACTTCTAGCAAACTTTCTGATGCTACTCTTACTGCTTTTCAACCGGCAAAAATTGTTAAATCTGATAATAATTCAGATTCTAATAATATTAATTTACAGGCAAAAAGAAAATCTCATTTATTTTCTGATAATCCTAAGATTGAGGGATTAAATGAGCTAAGCGCAAAATTTGATCACATAAATAGACCGTTTGAAACTGAAAAAAATGTTTATGAGCAAGAGGTAGGAAAAGAAAAAAAGGAAGAAAAAGAAGAAAATTACCCGCTTGGAATAGCGCGGGCACAAATTTTTGCAAATTATATAATAGCACAAAATGAACATGCTATTTTATTAATTGACCAGCATGCCGCTCACGAACGGCTCACTTATGAAAAATTTAAGCAACAATTAAAAAAGGGTGCCATTGCCACTCAGGCGCAACTTATTCCGATAATTGTTGAATTGGCAGAGGAAGATTGTGAACGATTAGTAAAAGAAGCGGCATTTTTTGAACAATTAGGCCTTTATATTGAACCTTTTGGTAATGGCGCTATTGCAGTACGCGAAGTGCCAGCCCTTTTTGGGGCAAAGATCAATATTGAATTATTGATTAAAGATTTGGCTGATGGTTTGGCCGAATGGGGAGTGGGAGAAGCGCTTGAAAAGAAAATAGAAGAGATAATTGCGCGTATGGCCTGTCACGGCTCGGTTCGCTCGGGACGTATCTTAAAACAGGAAGAAATGAATGCACTATTACGCGAAATGGAACAAACCCCCCATTCTGGGCAATGTATTCATGGCCGACCCACCTATATAGAATTAAAAAAATCTGACATAGAAAAATTGTTTGGACGCAGCTAAAATTGAAAAATCTAACGCGAACTATGCGATTTTTACTGAATATTTGAATATTACCATACCGTCATTTAGCACTTGATGCGACAATCCAATAGCCTGCCATTTGCGGGCGTGGGACTCTTTTGCTTCAAGACTTTGACATTACTGGATTGCGGGCCGTTTTGAGCGCTCGCGCCGCTGAGGCTGGTCAGCAATCCAGAAATATTGTGTTTTATCTCTTATATACAGGATTGCCACGCTCCTAGCGGGTCTCGCAATAACTCCCCCAAAATAAAAACCTAACCTTTTCTAAAATTATTTCTTAATATTGAACAGTTAATTCACTATCATCGTTGAAATTATTGTAGTAAAAAAGCAAATTAGTTGCAAATCAACAAAAATTAAACAAGAATATCAACCAAAGACTCTACGCATAAGTGGGTCTAAATTGGGGGTGGGGTCAATCTGTTCCCGTAAAGTTAATCAGACTCTACATGATTTTGGACCAATTTATAGGGGTAAGGTCAATATAAGCAATAAATTATAATAAACACAGGGATAACTTACAAAGTATTATGGGAATTATTCTGCAAGATTCTTCTCAAGAGTGCCGAGTCTTTTTAGGTATTGTGTAAATTGATAAAAGTAAGGAACTGTAATGAAAATATCCCAAGTAAAGATTAAAAATTTCCGAGCATATAAAGATGAACAAATTATTGATTTTAATAATTTGACTGTTTTCGTGGGTGAAAATGATGTAGGAAAGTCGACCATTTTAGAAGCCTTAGACATCTTTTTTAATGAAAGCAATGGCACAATCAAAGTTGATAAAGAAGACATAAACAAGCAAAACTCTAAATCAGGGCAATCAGATATAGAAATCTCTGTCATATTTGAGGATTTACCGGATAGCATAATTATCGACAGCACTAATGAGACAACCCTAGCAGATGAATATCTGCTAACCACAGATGGTAAACTGGAAATTGTAAAGGTTTATCCAAATGCCGGTAAGGAAAAGGTTTACATAAGAGCTAATCATCCCACAAATTCAGAATGCACCGATTTACTTACGAAAAAACAAAATGATCTTAAGAAGATAATCAAAAACAAGGATATAGAGTGTGAAGACAAAAGCAGAAATGCGGTTATGCGGCAAGCAATATGGTCACATTATAAAAATAATCTATCGCTTGATATGATAGCAATAGATGCCTCAAAAGAGGATGCCAAAAATATTTGGACTCAGCTTAAAAACTACATGTCACTCTATTCATTGTTTCAATCAGATCGAAAGAACAGCGATGGTGATAGTGAAGTACAAGATCCCATGAAACTTGCAGTTTCAGAAATTTTCAAAGATCAAGAAATCAATAACTCTCTTGAGAAAATAGCGTCTACAGTGAAGAAAAGGCTAGCAGAAGTTGCAGAAAAAACATGTAAGAAATTAAAGGAAATGAATCCTGAAATAGCCAATAGTCTAAACCCCATAATACCGGCAACAGAAAACCTAAAATGGAGAGATGTGTTTAAAAACGTTTCGATTGCAGGAGATGATAGTATTCCTTTGAATAAACGTGGCAGTGGTGTGAAAAGACTTATATTACTCAATTTTTTCCGTGCTGAAGTCGAAAGGCGTAAGGATGAAAGAAATGTTGCAAACGTTATTTACGCAATAGAAGAACCTGAAACATCACAACACCCAGATCATCAAGAAAAACTGATAGAAGCATTTATTGCGCTTTCACAAAATCAGAATACACAAATAATTATGACAACTCATAGTCCTGCCATAGTCAAAATGCTTGATTTTGAATGTCTACGTCTTATTAAGGACGTAGATGGAAGCAAAGAAATTATAGCTGTTGAAGAGAAGAAACTACCATACCCTTCATTAAATGAAGTTAATTTTTGTGCTTTTGGATATATCAATGAAGAATATCATAATGAGTTATATGGATTCATAGATGAACAAGAATGGATTGAAGAGTATAAAAAAAAGCAAAAAAGTACAGAACGGCCTTATGAAAGAAATGTTAAAACAGAATGGGATTGTATTCTTAGTGAATATATTAGACATCAGATTCATCACCCAGAGAATAAGTTAAATGAACGGTATTCTAAAGAGGATTTAAAACAATCAATTCAAGCAATGAGAGAGTTTATTAAACAAAAGAGCTGTAAAAGTCATGATTTGATCTGACGGTTGTGAATTATCTGACAGCTAGCGTTTTTTGTAGCGCGCGGCCAGATAATTCTTGCATATCACCAATATTTTTTGATTGTGCAAGCTCTTTGCCATCTTGGAAGGTCTGCATCGGGGTTTT